>JBLNDC010000618.1:0-3689 GCA_050261255.1 Bacteroidota bacterium | reverse complement strand
TCATCTCAGTCCTTTTTTGCCTGGATATTAGAGTCAATCCATTGGTGGAGTGGCTTGAAACAGGCGGTGTATCAACATTGCCGGACTGAAACTGAAAAAGTACAAATAATCCGAAGATCGTCTCATTGATATTGACACCTGTTTTTCCTATCATTAAGTTGTAAACGTTCGTTAACGGTTTATTCATTTTGATTCAAGGAATGGTATTTGGAGATGAAAAGGGACTTGCTGGAGATGAAATCAAGGCAGCACCGGCCTGATTCTGTTATCGGCCGGATCGTTACCTATCGTTGGTGTTACTTATTTATCCTCCCGATGATGATCATGTTTTTCTGTTTTACATTATGGCCGGTGATTGCCAGAGGTTATTTCGCCTTGTTTGACTGGAACGGAGTCGGATGGCCCAGTAAGTTTGTGGGATTGAGTAATTTTATTGAATTAATAAGGGATCATTACTTTTGGAATGCTTTTAAAAACACTTACCTCTATGCCATCATTCAGACTGCGATCAAGCTACCGATAGCTTTGGTATTAGCAGTACTCTTGAATAACCCACGTTTGAAGGGAGCCTCATTTTACCGGGCTGTATATTTTTTACCGGTAGTTACTACCACTGCAATTATCGGAATTATTTTTACTTTTATTTTGAATCCTTATAGCGGGGCTTTGAACAATATTCTCATCCCGCTAAAAATAATCAAGCAGCCTGTGGATTGGCTTGGCGTCGGCGGTACGGCCTTTGTGGCGGTGATTATTGTCGGGGCTTGGCAAAAAATCGGCCAATATATGATTTATTGGCTGGCTGGGCTGCAATCGATCCCCGAGGAACTATACGAGGCGGCGAAGATCGATGGCGCCAATTCGGCGCAAATATTTCGCCATATCACTTTTCCGCTACTCAAACCAATCGGCGTAGTAATTCTTATTCTTGGCTTTGCGAATTCCTTGCGAGTTTTTGACCTGGTCATGACCATGACCGGCGGTGGCCCCAATTTCGCCACTGATATGATGCAGACCTATGTTTACCGCAATGCGTTTTCGGTTGAATCCGGAATCCCCCGGATGAGTTACGCGTCGGCCGCCTCGCTATTATTTGGGTTTTCCTTGATTGTTATTGCTTTACTCCAGTCCGGGATTACCAAGAAAATTAAAGACAGCCGTAATAACCAAAGTTTGCAGGAGGGCCGCTAGATGCTGAAACGAATACCTATACACGCATTCTTATTGGCTTTAGGTTTTCTCTGGGTGTATCCGTTTATCTGGATGATTTCGGCTTCATTAAAGACAACCAAGGAATTATTCGATCTGAACAGTGTCTGGAAGCTGATTCCCTCGGCTTTGCAGTTTGAGAATTATGAAAGAGCCTGGACCACGGCCAACTTCTCCGGTTATTTCCTGAACACGGTGATCGTTACATGCTGCACTGTTTTGTTGGTGATTTTCCTTACCTCGACTTGTGGTTATGCCTTTGGCAGGTATAATTTTCCGGGAAAAAAAATCATCATTGGTTTACTGGTGGCAACCATTTTTATTCCTTCCGGCTATACGGTGATTCCGGTGTTTGATCTGATGAAACGGTTGGGCTTATTAAATACATTGACTGCGGTTATTTTGGCCGAAGCCGGCGGCGGGCAGATCTTATATATCCTCATGTTTATGGGTTTTTTCGCCGGACTTCCCAGTGAGCTTGAAGAAAGCGCCCGAATCGACGGCGCCGGTTTCTTGCAGGTATTTTGGAAAATTATGTTGCCGCTAAGTACTCCCATTATCGCCACGGTTACTATCTTTCAATTCATGAACACTTGGAATGCGTTCTTTAATCCTTTGATATTTACTTTGGGCCGGCCGGAACTCAGGACCCTGGGAGTGGGGATGTTCGCTTTTACCGGAGAGTATTCGTTTGATTGGACCGGGGCAACGGCAGCCGCTTCGATTTCTTTAATTCCAGTAATCATTATCTTCTTATCTTTCCAGAAACTATTTATTAACGGTATTGTCGGCGCGGTTAAAGGTTAACCCATTCTTCCCGGGAGATAATTCCGGGAGATAATTAAGGAGGTGAAATCCGGTTATTTATCCAAAGTAATCATCGTTAATTTACAGGAGGAGTGTAGAATGGGCAACAAAAGGTTAATCTGGGTTGTGTTCGTTTCTCTGATGATCGTTGCATTGGTATCAACTTCTTTTGCAGGGCAAAAAACGAAGATTGTGGTTTGGACCTGGTCGCAGGAGCAGGCCCAGTTCTTCCAGGAGATGGAAGGACGGATTGAAAAGAAGTATCCGGAGATTGATGTGCAATTTACCACCATTGTTCAAGCCCAATACCGGAATAGTTTGCCGTTGGCCTTCCGGGGCGACAATGCGCCGGATATCTTTTTCGAATCCAATCAACCGGCCGACTTGGTAAGTCAGGGTTTTGCCAGACCGCTTGATGAATTTATGACTCCCAAATTTAAAAATATGTTTCCGGCAGAGTATTTTTACGAAGGTATCTGTAAAATTAACAACAAAATCTATGCTCTGCCCCAATCAAACTACAAAATCCCCCGCCCGATTTACTTATTTTACAACAAGAACGTGATGAAGAAAGCGGGCTTGAATCCGAACAGACCCCCGAAAACCTGGAGTGAACTCCGGGCGATGGCCAAAAAAATCACTCAAGCCGGGAAAGGGGAGTATTACGGTTTGGCGATGGTCGGCAAACCGGCTCATGATCTAAACCGGGTTTTAACACCTTTGGCTTCTACTTTGGGGTTGCAGGAAAACTCCAACGGCGACATCGACTACCGGACTGGAAAATGGCTGGAAAACGATTCCCGATGGGTACAGCTTTTTGAATTCGTGAAAAGCATGAAGGATGACGGCAGCTTCTTCCCGGGGTTCGCTTCGATGGATAAAACTTTGGCCAGGACCTATTTTGCCCAGGATAAAGCGGCCTTTTACATGGATGGTCTTTGGTTACCCGGTAATCTCGCCTCCATGGGTTATACGAATCTGAATTACGGTGTGGCTCCCCCGCCCGTACCGGATAAAGGTCGGCAAGGTTATATGTATTTGACTCCCAATACCACTCCGATGTGGTACATGTCATCGCAGACCAAATACCCCAAGGAAGCCTGGAAAGTGATGTCTTTTATGTATTCCAAAGAATACCAGGAAAAATTTGTGGCAAACAACTTCGGCTATTCGCCCTTGAAGAACTTTAATAACGCCAAATATATTCAAGATCCGATCTTAAAAGAGATCATCAAAATGGCGCCCTCCATTGCCCGGCTCGGAGTGATGCCTTCGCTGCGCAATCCGAACGCCGGAAAAGTGAAAATCGTGACCACCGTAAATTCGATCCATCCGACGATGTGGGAGATTATGACTGCGGCACTGTTGGGTGAGGCCGATTTTAAGGCAGAGATTAATGCGTTGCATACCAAGGTCACGGCGGAGTTTGAAAAAGAAATCAAAGAGCTGCAAGATTCCGGCGTCAAGATCTCGCCCGATGATTTTGTCTTCAAGAACTGGGATCCCATGAAAGATTACACCATTGATATGTATAGTAAATAAGTTTTGAACTTTAAAAACCCCCTCGAAAGCGTTTCGAGGGGGTTTTTTTATGGTGCGCCCAGCATGGGCGCAATCTTAAGGGTGAAAGTCCCAAGTGCGGGTCGATAGTGCCAAGCACATAGCCAAAGGCA
>JBLNDC010000617.1:0-3913 GCA_050261255.1 Bacteroidota bacterium | reverse complement strand
AGGGATTTTTCTACACTGTAGTGGCCGGAGACACCTTATTTAGCATCGCTGCACGCTTTAACACTACAGTCCAGGCGATTCTACAGGCTAATCCGGGGCTTGATCCGAACCGGCTCTTTATCGGGCAGCAGATTTGTATTCCCGGTCAAAGATAATATGCCATCCTACCACCCCATAATAAGGGGTGTTTTTTTTAACGTGATTAAAGTAGTTTCACCACATATGGCGTGAAAAAGAGGCTCTTATGACCGTTAATTACGAAATAGGTTTATGAATAATCCAAATCTCAGCAGGAATAAATTTTTTTTTCAAGAATAACTTATACGGATAACCAGACAAGACAAATTTTTTATGAGGAATAAAAACTGATGAAACTAGATTTCGATGACTCCTTGGATATTCATAGCAGACTTCCGAAATATGTTCAAGTAAAAAATCAACTGGCCAGACAAATTAAAGCCGGAACCTATCTGGCGAATGAAATTATTCCCTCCGAAAGCGAACTGATGAAAACGTTCGGAGTCAGCCGCTTTACGATTCGTGAGGCCATTAAAGAATTGGTCCAGGACGGGCTGCTCCGTACCGAGCAAGGGAAGGGGACCTTTGTTTGTCAAAATACGAAATTTAAAACGCTCAGTAACAAGATAGCCTTATTAAGCATGTCGGTCAATACCTATATCTTTCCCGAGATTGCCAATGGTGTTTTGAGTTTGATAAAAGACAGCGACTATCAGCTTATTTTAGCGCATACCGAGTATAGTCACGAACAGGAAAAACAGGAATTATTAAAATTAATCAATCAAAGCATTGCCGGGTTGATTGTCGAATTAACACTGAGTGCCAAACCAAACCCCAATCTGGAATTATTTTTACAGTTAAAAAGGATGGGAGTTCCCATTGTTCAAATTGATAGTAAAAACGATGATTTAGGTTCGCCCTATGTTATTCTTGACGATGAGTTAGGGGGATATTTAGCCGGGCAACACTTACTAAATTTGGGACACCGAAAGGCTGCGGTTGTTTATAACTCCAATCACCAACCGGCCGTTTTACGGATGCAAGGCTTTAAACGGGCAATGAAGGAAGCGGGTGTAATCATACCGAAACATTGGATTAAAGGTTTTGAACATCGCCAGGAAGTCGGTATCGATTATGGTTATCAAATGACAGAGGAGCTTTTGGAACTTTCGGATCGACCGACTGCTATCTTTTTCTTCAATGATGAACATGCCCTAGAAGGATGTCAAGCGATTTGGGATCGTGGCTTAAATATTCCCGAAGACATATCCGTAGTAGGGTTTGATGATTCTGAGTTAGCAAATTTATCTCGGGTACGACTAACTACTTTATCCCACCCAAAAGCTGATTTAGGGAAAATAGCGGCCAACATATTGCTGGACATGATTGAAAACGGTTACCATACACCCGTTAACCCGGACCATCGGATAGTGATAAAACCTGAGCTAATAATCAGAGACTCTTGCCGGCGCCTCTGATTTTTTAAATTTGCGGACCGGAATAAATTTTATGCAAAAAAAGATGAATTCAAACAAACTTATACGGACAACCGTATAACAAGAAATCAATAATATTAAATTAAATATTGCTGGTTTTATGATTTAAGAAGGCTATTTTTGTAATTGTTATCGTGAATGCACAACATGACCCCTATAAGATAAAAAACAGTAAGGGAGGGATAATGATTCGTTAAATTTTACGAATTCCTGTTTGCCAAAAAAATAAAAAAGGAGAGGGTAAAATGAAAAACAACCAAAGATTAAGGATCTTAATTGTAGCGACATTTTTGGTTTTGGCTTTTAGCCTCGGAGGCCTGGTACAGGCCGAAAATAAAACTATTTCCATCTGGTGTTGGGATTATGTAAAAAAATGTATTGATCTAAATTTACCGGCGTTTTATGAGAAATACCCGGGAACTACGGTAGAAACCAAAATTATCTCCACCTCGCAAGGGGATATTTATACGAAAGTGCTCCTGGCTTTATCAGCCGGGGAAGGGGCGCCGGATGTAGTTTCTTTGGAAAACAGCCATTTGGCGCAGATGGTATCAACCGGCGGCTTGCTGGATATCACGAAGAACGCCAAGCCCTATTTCAATAAATTTAATCGTTACAAATGGGATGACGCTGTCAGCAAAGGCAAATTTTATGCAATGCCCATCGACAGCGGTCCGGTTGCAATTTGGTACCGTCGCGATGTGTTTGAAAAGGCCGGGTTGCCGTCAACTCCGGAAGAAGTCTCAAAGCTCTTGGATACCTGGGAAGATTATTATAAGACCGGGAAAATTATTAAAGAAAAAACCGGTTGTTACATGTTCCAAATGGCCGGTAGTACCAATGACGGAAGAATAATGGAAATGTTGTTGCAACAACAATCGCTAGGGTATTTCGATAAAAATGGCAAAGTTATCTTAGATAAACCCCAGGCTGCAAAAGTCCTCGATTTTCTGGGGCAATGTTTTAAAGATGGCTTATGTCAAGATGCGTCGGCTTGGACAGATCCATGGTATGCCGGGCAACGGGACGGCAAGGTGGCCACAATCATTGAAGCCGTCTGGATGGGCGGTTTCTTAAAGGGCTGGATAGCACCGGAAACTTCCGGTAAATGGGGTGTGGTCAAATTACCCTTATGGGAGAAAGGAAAAGGCGTCCGGGCCAGTAATGATGGCGGTTCTTGTTTTGCAATCACCACCCAGACTAAAAACAAGGATTTGGCATGGAAGTTTATTGAATTTATGACGGCGCGCGAGGACTCGCAGATGAAGATGTTTAAATCATTTGACAGTTTCCCGTCTTTAGAGACTACATATACCGATCCATTCTTTACAGAGAAAGATCCCTACTTCGGAAACCAGGCATACCGGGAAATTTTCAAAGAAGTCGCCAAAGAGATCCCATATTGGTCATACACCAAGGATTATGATGAAGCCAACCGGATAACTCAAGCTGAAGTTCAAAGTTTTATGCTTGGGAAACAAACCGCGGTTGAAGCTTTAAAAAAAGCTGCCAAGGCGATTAGAGAAAAAACCCGCCGTAAATAAAAGATCTTCGTAAGGTACAGAGTACCCAAGGTAAGGTGGAGGTACTCTGTACCAAATTCAATTATGAAGTTAGAGGGGTGAGTCAATGGCCGGGCATAATTTTATAAATAAAAAAACCGCTCCTTATATTTTTATCTCGCCATTTTATATCTTGTTTACGGTTTTTATGTTCTATCCGGTAATATATTCATTTTACCTCAGTTTTCACGAATGGAACGGTTTGGGTGAAAAAACTTCGGTGGGCTGGTTAAATTATCTGGATGCTTGCCGGGATACTGTTTTTCTACAGTCGTTATTAAACGCCGTTATCTTATTCTTCGAATATGTGCCGTTAATGACATTGCTGGCACTAATATTGGCAGCAATTCTTAATAAAGGCGTTATCCGGTTTTGCAGTTTTTTCCGGGGAGCTATTTTTATCCCGTATGTGACATCCATGGTAGCGGTGGCCTTCACCTTTCAGTTGATGCTGGATAAAGATTATGGGATTTTTAATTTGATCCTCAGTTGGTTGAGATTACCCCCTATACCATGGCTGCAATCAGTATTCTGGGCCAGGATATCCGTATGTTTATTGGTGGTTTGGAAGTGGTTGGGTTACAATATGATTCTAATGTTGGCCGGGTTGCAAATGATCCCTGAGGAATTGTATGAAGCCGCCAGGATTGATGGGGCCAATACGGTGCAATCATTCTTCCAGATTACCGTCCCGATGATGCGCCCGGTCATTCTATTTGCCGTCACCCTTTCAACCATCGGGACTTTCGGCTTATTTGCCGAACCATTGGTTTTAACCAACGGGGGAGCTCCGGTTAACTCGACGATTACACCGGTTGTCCATTTGTATAACACCAG
>JBLNDC010000616.1:0-2833 GCA_050261255.1 Bacteroidota bacterium | reverse complement strand
TTCGAAGTCTGCCACTCTATCCAACTGAGCTACGGGCGCATCTCTATTAATTTCGGATTTATTATAACACATTGACGAAAATACTACAACAAGCAGCCATTATTAACCGGAAAACCATCTTCGAAAATCGGTGGGAGCTTTGTTCCCCAATAAAGTCCAAGCTGGAAAAGATGTATCGATCAGAAGTGTTAGGGCTGTCTCATTTACTTCTAAGGCAGCCCCAATGTTGGTATTATCGGATTATAAATTATTTTTTAACACTCAATAAATTCTTGATTTGGGCCATTAGCAATATTTTGAATCACCTAAAGGATAAACCCGACCGGTGGCGAAAAGCATAGTATCTTTGGAAACGATTTTAGGATTTATTAAGGTTTTTAAACTTTGATATGCGAATATACTTTACGGGATAGCCAAAATATTCTTTTCTGAGGTAAAAAATGATACAAATAGAAACCGACTTACAGACGGGCAGGGAACGCCTGATCAGAGTCTATCAATATCTGGAAGCGTTGCATCAGCACCGCAACCCGGTAAAACGCCAAATAGACGGGTATCAGTGGGTCCTCTGGCTTCGGGATCTGCCCGAGCATTCCTCCGTCATCAAAGGAAACCCGCTCTCCAACAGCGGTTCTGGAATAGAGCCGGTCATAACCGACGACTATCTTTTTAAAGTTGGCCGGCCAAAATTGACTCAAGCGCCTGAACCTCCCGAATCCATTACCGAGTGGTTGGAACCGGGTTGGGATAACCCGGAGTCGGAAGCGAAGCTCAAAACCACCATTAGCAGGGTGGGGGATGGGGAAACAGTCCTCGAATATTTAGAATCAGATCCCCAACGGCTCGAAGCTTTGCGGATTTGGCATGCCCAACGAAAGGAATGGGCCGTGTCCGAGAAACCTGCCCGGGCGGCGATGCGGCTTTTTGAACGGTTATATGACCTTTACGGCTGGATTCAAAAAGAAGCGGAACGGATCGAAATCATGCTGGGGGATGGGATCTTAAACTGGCGACGGGAAGACGCCGCGATCCATCATCCGATCTTACTCACCCGGTTGCAGTTGGAATTCAATCCGGGCGTTCCGGAATTCATCATCACCGAAGCCGACTCCGAGGTCCAACTTTATTCGGCCTTGTTCCGTTCCATCGCTGATGTTGACGGCCGGCTGATCGCCAAGTTCCGCGAGGAACTGGAACCGGGACTGCATCACCCTTTGGGCGCAACGGCAACTTCCGACTTTTTGAAACGTTTCGTCAATCAGTTGTCACCTAGAGGGGAATTTAGCGAAACCAACCTCCCGGATAATAGCGGCGACGGGCCGTGGATCGGCCGTAGTCCGGTGTTATTTGTCCGAGATCGCTCCCAAGGGTTCGGCGTGGCCATTGAGGGGATTTTGGAAGATCTTAAGGAACGGCCGGACCTGCCCAAACATCTCTTAAATATCGTAGGTGTTGAAGCTCCGAATGACGAAGGGGAATATGAGCCTGATCCCGAAGATTCATGGTCAGAGCCGGAAGATATCTTGCTGGGTAAACCGGCAAACCCCGAACAGATAACCATCGCCCGCAATATTGAGAAACACCACGGGGTCCTGGTCCAAGGGCCTCCCGGCACCGGTAAAACTCATAGTATCGCCAATTTAATCGGTCATTTTCTGGCCCGGGGCAAGAGTGTCCTGGTAACCAGCCATACCACCAAAGCCCTGCGGGTGTTACGGGACCAAGTTGTCGATGAACTTCGCCCACTCTGCGTTAGTGTTCTCGAAAGCGACAGCTATAGCAGACAACAATTGGAGGAATCAATCGAAGGGATTGTCAACCGGCTCAACACTACCAATCCGGCTACTCTAAAGGGGTTAGCCAAGAGTCTGCATGCGGAGCGGAAAGCTTTGATCAATCGGTTGAAAACTGCCAGGCAGAGTCTGTTGGCTGCCAGAAACGAAGAGTACCGGGAATTGGTCGTCGCCGGCCAAAGTTTTAGCCCGGCCGACGCTGCCCGTAAAGTTGCCCAAGGGTCCGGTGTCGATGATTGGATTCCGAAGCCGGTGGCCCCGGACGCTCCATTACCTCTTGCCGAAAGCGAACTGATTGAACTCTATAACACCAATATCAGCCTTTCCGCTAAGGAGGAGGAAGAACTGGCCCATCCATTGCCGGATCTCTCCGACTTGCTTAGCCCCGGAGATTTTACCAGGTTTGTTGAGAAAATGGATTTGCTTACCGGAGAAAACCTTGACTACCGTTGGGATTTATGGGATCACCCCCAACCAAGCTTGACTCCGACTACCCTAGAAACCTTAGCCTCTCGAATGGCAGCCGCAGTAGCATTCCTATCCGAGGAAGAACCTTGGATGCTGGCTGCCGTAACGGCCGGGTATAAAGGGGGATTATATCGTGAACCTTGGGACTCAATGTTAAAGATCATCACCGAAACTTTAGAGTTTGCGGTAGCTTGTCAAGAAAACCTACTGCGCTTTCATCCTATAATAACTGAAGATCACCCCTTAGAAAAACAGCAGGCTACGGTAGCCCAGATTATTGAATATTTGACCCGGAAAACCAAATTGGGGTGGGTTCAAAGATTGACTAATCCCAATTGGGCCAAGTTCATCGAAAACTCGAAGGTTAAAGGTAAAGAGCCTCAGACCTTGGAACACTTTACCGCTTTGGCCAATTTGATCAAATTGAAAATTCTCCGTCAAGAAATGGTTGATCGTTGGGAATTGCAATTAGCTTCCCAAGGGGCTCCGTCCGCAGTAGCATTAGGGGTTGAACCCGAGAAGGCGGCGGAGCGGTTTGGTAAAATCCTAGCTCATTGCCTGGACTGGTATTC
>JBLNDC010000615.1:0-3766 GCA_050261255.1 Bacteroidota bacterium | reverse complement strand
CAATACCGGATCGGAACCGATTATTTGCTGGTCTTATACATATTGATGCTATAATCTTTCATCGGATCCCAGTTCTTAAAGATAAATTCGTCCTTGGATAAATTAGCTTCCTTTAGTTGAGCTTCAAAGATATCGGTGAGCTTTTTGTTTAATTCAACAGCGCCGCTCTTAAAGTCTCCCTCGCCCATCAACGCGGAGGTCATTAACTCCCAAATCGTCGGATGAACGGTATTAACAGTATTAAAGATTGCGACTGAAGCTTTCGGGTTCCGGATGGTCGGGATTACGCCCAATCGGGAGATATCCGGGGCCATTTTAATAATCTCTTTCAATTGCGGATCTTCGATATATTTTTCATTTTTAAAGTTTTTAAGCGGTGAATAACCAAAGTTACCGGCAACAAATTTGCTTTGATATTCTTGAGAATAGAAGAACGACATTACTTTCCAAGCTTCCTTCGGGTATTTGGTCTGGGAAGACATATACCACATCGGGACAGCGGTCGGAATCAAATAGCAAAATCCTTGGCGGCCGTTATCAGGTACCGGAGGCGGGGCTACGCCGTAGTTAAGATTGGGATAACCCATCGAAACGAAGGTAGCGGGCATCCAGAGACCATCCATAAAGAAGGCGGCTTTATTTTGGGCAAAATAGGTCCGGGCTAAAGTTTTATCCATAGAAGCAAAACCAGGGAAGAAACTGCCGTCATCTTTCAGAGCTTTTAAGAATTCATACAGTTGAACCCAGCGCGGGTCATCATAAGCCCATTTTCCGGTCTTCCAGTCAAAAGTATTACCGGTTGACAAACCTAATGTTGAGGCTAACGGTAAAGCGGTCCTTTCCAGGTCATGAGCTGGTTTACCGGTCATTGCCAAGCCGTAGTATTCACCTTTACCGGCAATGGTGATCTTTTTGGCCATTTCCCGGAGTTCGCTCCAGGTTTTCGGCGGTTTATTCGGATTTAACCCGGCCTTTTTCATTACGTCTTTGTTGTAGTAGAAATAAATCGGGCGGGCGATTTTATAGTTCGATTGGGGCAAAGCATGAATTTTTCCGTTAACTCTACAAACGCCTTCATAAAAATATTCTTCCGGGAACTGATTGATAAAACTCTTGGTCATGAACTCATCCAGCGGACGGGCGAATCCTAATCCTACCAAGTCGGACGGGGTATTGGATTCGAAGAAGATATCGGGAGCGTTATCGCCACGAAAAGCCAGCGGTAAACTGTTCCGATATTGAGCTTGGACGATCTTGGTGTATTGGACGTCGATATCCGGATACTTGGCTTCGATTTTAGCTTCCATTTCCTCAAAGAACTTGGATTGTTCTTGAGACCAAGTCCAGATCACGATTTTGGTTTTCGGCGCCGCTAAAGTAGTCGAAAGCATTGCCAATACCATAATACAGGTGAAAAATAAAGCAATCGTCTTACGGTTTAACACTTCAATCTCTCCTTTTCTTTTTTAAAATTAAACCAAAACAATTCTTATCCGGTTTCACCCCCTCAATTTCCAATAAGTAAGGAATTATCCTTTTATTGCTCCAGCAACATTATTAATGAAGTGCCGTTGGAAGCAGATGAAAATCAAGATCACCGGTATTAATGAAATTGAAGCGGCAGCGGTGGCGCCGGTCCAGTCGAAGGTATACTCGCCGGTAAAGGCGAACATCCCGACTCCTAAGGTCCGTAACTCAGGACGCCCCAGAGTAAAGACCAATGGGTTAAAAAATGCGTTCCAAGATGCCATGAACTGAAAAATAGCTACTGTGGCAATGATTGGTGTACTGAGCGGGAGCATAATCTTCCAAAAAACCTGGTTGAATGAAGCTCCGTCGATTCGGGCGCTTTCCTCCAACTCCCGCGGCAGACCGGAGAAGAACCCGGAAAACAACAAGATAAAAAGAACATGTCCACCGCCGGTTTCCGCTAAAATCACCGACATCAAAGTGTTTAACAAGCCGAGCCGTTTCATCAGGTCAAAGATGGGAATAATGGTATAGCCTGATGGAATAAAAATCGTCGCGATGATCAAAGCCATTAATACCTTTTTTCCTGGAAAATCATACCGGCCCAGAGCGTAACCGCATGTCGAAGTGATGATTAAAACTAAGATCACCGTGCTGACGGTAACAATCACTGTGTTTAAAAAATATCCGGAAAAGTTCGCCTCAGTCCAAGCTCGGACATAATTATCAAACTGCCATGTAGAAGGAATCAACTTCCAAACGTTACTAATGTCAAACAGTTCCCGCACATTTTTAAATGAAGCGGACAACATCCAGATAAAAGGATAGACCCACAAGATCCCTAATGGTAGTAACACAATATGAGACAGCAAATTACGATGCACAATTAACCGTTTTAACATCCCCTATCCCTCCTTTTCCATCAAACGCCTTGGCCTTGGCGAATATCTCTGATCTTTTTGGTGACTCCGGATTGGAGAATTGCCACCACTACCAGGGACAATCCGAAGATCAATCCGGCCGCTGATGCATAGCTCATTCTAGGAATTCCTGACTCACTTGAGAAAGCTGTCCGGTACACATAAGTCCCCATCATGTCCGTAGCGTAGTTCGGACCGCCGCCGGTCATCGTCATTACCAGGTCAAAAACCCGGAGAGCATGCACGATACCGAAAATTAAGATTACAGCGGCGATCGGTTTTAAAAGTGGGAAGGTGATATTCCGAAAGACCTGCAAAGAGTTGGCCCCATCCACTTTGGCCGCTTCATACAGTTCCTCGGGGACCGACTGCAATCCCGCCAACCAATAAACCATATACTGTCCGATCCGCTGCCAGGAACCTACCACGACCACCATCAGGAATGCCAAATCTCCGACGCCCAACCAATCAAGTGGCTGATTAATCAGACCGATACCTTTAAGAATATTATTTAAGGCTCCATTATAGGGATTAAGTATAAAGGTAAAGATGATACCGATAATAGCGGTGGTGGTTACCACCGGAAGGAAAAACAAAGTTCGATAAGCCGAAGCGCTTCGTAATTTTCTGTTATTGAGAAGGATCGCCAGAAATAAAGCGATCGGAAGTTTTACTGCAGTTTGTGCCAGTGCAAAGACGTAAGTGTTTTTGAAAGCATTCCAAAACAATTTATCTTTGACCAATTCTTTAAAGTTGGCAAAGCCGACGAATTTTTCAGGCCAACCAATCCCGTTCCAGTCAAAAAAAGCATAGTAGCCGCTCATAATGATTGGGTAAATGGTAAAGGCGCTGAACATAATGAGCATTGGGATTAGAAAAACATAACACCAGCGGTGTTCGACGATCTTACGCCAAAGAGAGTCGGTCTTCTTAGCCTTTGGTTCCAAGAATGCTGCTGAGGCAAATTCTTGTTTCATGTTTCACACTTCCTCATTGGTAAAATTGAATAGATCCGTTTTAATAAAAAGTTAGCGAACAATTAAATCTTTGTTACGTTATGATCATACTTTTAAACAGCGCTATCTTCAATGAGACTAATTTCGGATTCTTTGGAGAATATTTAGATTAATCCAGAACCATTTGGCGATGGCCTTTTCCCTTAACGCATCCCTTGTCAATACATTTAAAGGAAGTCTAAAAAAAGACTGCCCTTGCGGACAGTCTTTTTAAGGAGGTAGATCGGAATCAACAAATTTAATAAGTCATGCGCCACGGCGGGGTTGAAGGCAGATAAGTCTCAAACTCGGCTATTAGTTCCGTTTCATAAGCCCCTTGATATTGGCCGTTGATAAACTTATCAAATGCTTCATCATAAA
>JBLNDC010000614.1:0-3175 GCA_050261255.1 Bacteroidota bacterium | reverse complement strand
TGAAATACCTCTTTCAAATTCTGGTCCATGTTTTACTCCCTTAATCTTGAAAGCGAGCTCAATCTGTTGGTCCGAGCCAGGCCGGCCAAGATTCCGCCTATTATTGTATGTCGAAAAAACCAAGGATCTTCCATGATTCCCCTTCCCATGGTAGTCACTGGCAGATCGTATTCGTGAAAAAGGTTTAAGGATTCGTTAGTATCCTTAATTAAATACCACCGGTGCCGGTCCATCAAGTTCTCTTTTTTAATCAGGGTTTTAACCTCTTCCAATAGTTCTCCGGTAAAATTTGCGGATAAACCGATTAGCGCGGGATGGTTGGCTAAACCGAGGATAGTCAGGGTATGGTGACTAATACCGCGATGTCTTTCCCGTGAGTCGGCAAAACTCACCCTCGGGACAGCTACTGGTATTCCGCCAAGCCGGGTTGTCAGATCCAAAACCCAGGACTGTTCGATACCGCTAAAGCCAAGCTTAGTTCCGGTTCCGACAATACCGGGGCCCAGCGCCACAATAATCAAATCAGGTTTAATCGCCTGGTAAGCCGTTAGTAATGCCGAAGGGATACTTACCGCTTCCAAGTCGCCCCCGAAAGCTTGCCCAGCGGTAATGGTCAGATCCAACAATCGTTTCGCTTTTAATTCCCTCACCAACCCACTAAGAGCAAGCGGCAAAGCAGCGGCGTCAGTCATGATATAGGCTATCTTCGGAGTATACTCCAGGCAACTCCTGAAGCCGAGGATTACACCGGGAAGCATGCTGTGTAAAGGAGCGGCGATTACCGGTGTCCCATTTAAAGAAGCTGCTTCAACCAATCCTTCATGAAAAGGACTGGCAGCTTCTTCAGCCGCCAGTACCGAAAATTGCCATGGAGTATAACGCAACTTCATAATATGCCCATCAGTGGCGGTATGATCGTAATCGGAATCAGGTATCACATAATGGCGTCCTCCGGTTCCCAAACCTAATTCGACCGCGGTGGTATTTAAGGTTACTCGGTCATCAACTGTTAATTTCCGATTGAGCCCAAGATAATTATAGGCTTTCATCGGCAATGGACGATTTTCCACTTGAACTAAAAGTTCTTGGATTTCGGGGTTTTCATAAAGAACGGCCAGAACTTGGCCTTTAGCGACTAACAACATATTTGTCTACCTTCTGTTTCGTTTGAGAAGATGAGTCGGGGTATACATCAATTCCGTATAGAATAATTCCCGTTCCAGCTGCTCGAGGCGGGCCTGGTATTGTTTAAAACGCAAATCATTATCGCTCTTCCACAGAAGCACGAAACCCCATGCGCAAATTAAAAAGGTAATTAAAAAAGATAATGGTTCAAAAAGGTCAAATTTCAAATACCAAAAAATTGAGAGGATAGCCACTTGTAAGAGAAATAATCCGAAATAATAATTATTATCTCTGGTAGGTTGCCATTTTATCCATTTCTTAATTAATTCCCACATCTGTTTCAGCCTCCGTCAATTCCGTTTCGTTATTAGGAGCGGCTTCCTGACCGATCCACTCCGGTATCTTGGGCAATTCATTTAAATCATTAAGTCCGAAATATTTTAAAAATTGTTTGGTAGTGCGGTACATAATCGGCCGTCCCGGGCTGTCTTTACGGCCTGCTTCTTCAATTAAACCTTTATCGACTAATGTTGTAATAGCGCTTTCCACACTCACGCCGCGCAAGGCTTCGATCTCGCCCTTGGTAATTGGTTGTTTATAAGCTACAATCGCCAATGTCTCAATGGCTGCTTGTGACAAACCGACACTACGCGGTACTTTTTGAAGTTTTTCGATATATGGCGCACACTCGGGATGGGTACAAAATTGGAAGCCATTCGCTACTTCATAAATTTGGATCCCTCGTTTATTACGTTGATATTCTTCGATCAAATCAGAGATGATTTGTTTTACGGTATGTTCGCTGATACCGACAATCTCCCCTATGGTTTTACCGGTAATCGGTTCCGAAGACGCAAAGATTAGCGATTCAATAATTGCCCGAGCCATTATTAGGTTCATGCCGTATTACTCACCTTTTCAGGGATTGAAATTAAAATTTCTCCGAAAATAATGGATTGTGAAGCTGCTACCTTCCGAAGTCGAATCAATTCCAGAACTGCTAAAAAACATGTAATCAAGCCTAATTTAGTCTTGACTTCGAAAAATAATTTTTTAAAGAGCACCTCACCCTCCTTACTTACCAGATCCATAATTTCGGTCATTCGTTGCTTAATGGAAACTTCTTGTTTAGGAAGGGATTTAATCGGTTTTTCTTCTAGGCTGTCTAAAATTATCTTAAAGGCGTCAACCAGATCCCAAATCGAAAGATCTTTAAGGGGATCGACCGCTGCAGTAATCTTTTGATCGGCAAACTCTCCGCCGCTTCGAGTATAAACCAAAGATTGGTTATTCTCTAGCTTTTGCAAAGTAACCGAAGCTTCTTTAATCTTTTTATATTCAATTAGCTTTTGGGCAAGTTCCCAACGAGGGTCGGCTTCATTTTCTTCAAAAGTTTCTTCAGGATTGAGGCTGCTCTGGGGGAGCAACATTTTCACTTTGATCTGCATTAAAGTAGCGGCCATTACTAAAAAATCGCCGACCACCTCTAAATTAAGCATTTTTAGCGTCTGGAGATAATCCAAATATTTTTCGGTAATAATCGCAATAGGAATATTATAGATATCAACCTCTTCCTTATCAATCAGGTGTAGAAGTAAGTCAAGAGGTCCTTGGAAAACATCTAATTTGATTTCATAATCCATTTCAAACCCACCCAAAAAGCAATGATCGATACATTTAGCAGTTAACTATTAGCTTTTAGCTGTTGGCCGTTTGCTTTTGGCTTGAATGCATTGTTCTTGGGCTTGTTCAGCTATTAACTGTTAGTCTATAGAGTTTTGCACTTACACAAAAATAGATACTGAGAGAAAGAGCCAATAGCCAATAGCTAATAGCTAGTCGCAGTAACCAATAACTCTACTCTTCTAATTTTTGTGATCGGCTGTCTGTAACCAAGTCAATTCCGGACTTTGTCCGTCCCGGGGAGGATCGTGATGCCGCCTGATCATCTCCACCACAGTCGGTTCAATTCCAAATATTTTGGCCATATGAGCCCCACGGGCGGGATGAACAAGATCAACGTAACAGCTATATTTAACCTTTTCCCATC
>JBLNDC010000613.1:0-4581 GCA_050261255.1 Bacteroidota bacterium | reverse complement strand
GCCTGGAGGTCAGTTTCGTTTTTACCTCTGATCACCCGGTAACCGGCAACCAATATTACAATTTTCAGTTATCAAGGGAGAGGTTTATTAAGGAGATCGCTCCAGCGCGGACCATTGCTTTTACGAAAGAGATCGAGTACTTACGCAGTCAAGGATTGGCGATGAGCACTGATTTAAACATTGCGGTAATAGTGGGAGACGATGGTTATCAAAATGAGCTTCGCTTCCCTGAAGAGATTGTCCGGCATAAAATTCTGGATATCCTTGGCGACCTTTATTTAGCGGGACCGATCATTGCGCATTTAGTGGCGTTCCGTTCAGGACACGCACTTGACCTTGAAATGGCTAAAAAAATCATTCAAAAGCAAACTAAGTGAAGTGTTAAAAATTGTTGTCAATCTTTCAAGCGAAGTTAAATTAGGGGGAGTAAGTAATGTTTGATATTAATCAAATAAAAACTATGTTACCGCATCGGTATCCTTTTTTATTAGTAGATCGGGTTTTGGAGTTAGTCCCCAAGCAGAGATTGGTAGCTTTAAAAAATGTTACGGTAAATGAGAACTTTTTTAACGGCCATTTTCCGCAAAGGCCGGTTATGCCGGGGGTGCTAATCATTGAAAGCATGGCCCAAGCCGCCGGCCTAGTCATGTTATCTGAAGAAGAGCATAAAGGTAAAATACCTTATTTTACAGGGATTGATAATGCTCGTTTTCGAAGGACTATTGTTCCCGGTGATCAAGTGATTATCGAAATTGATGTGATTCGGATTAAAGGCAATGTGGGGCGGGCTAAAGCCGTCGCCAAAGTAGATAATCAAGTCGCTACTGAAGCTGAATTAATGTTTGTAATGGGCGAGTAAAATATTTCATTCCAGGCAATTGGAATCAAAAACGTTAGCTTTTGAAAGATAATTGCAAATAAAGTCTTTTTTCCCCGGTTTTTGCCTGTCCATTCATAATACATAGAGTACGATATTATTAATACTTATCCTAATAATTTTTTAATCAAATTTTATCTATTTTAACAGGGGGCCTTTATTATGCAATTAATTGATTCCAAGATTATCAATCTAAGAGAAATACATTCCACCGCTATTGTACATCCCAATGCTAAACTGGGACGCAATGTGATTATCGGCCCCTACGCGATAATCGGTGAAAATGTTGAGATTGGCGATAATTGTGTTATCGGCCCTCACGTAGTTATTGAAGGTTGGACAACTATCGGAACAGGAAACCGGTTCTTCCATGGTGGATCGATCGGATGTGAACCTCAGGATTTAAAATTTAAAGGCGAAAAAAGTTTTCTCTTCATCGGAGATAATAATATTTTCCGTGAGAATGTCACTATTTCCAGAGGAACTGACGGTGGCGGCGGCGAGACGAGGATTGGAAACAATAATCTCTTTATGGCATATTCTCATGTTGCCCATGACTGCCAGTTGAGTAATAATATTATTCTCGGAAACTGTTCCGCATTGGCCGGTCATGTTGTGGTCGAAGACCGAGCGATTATCAGCGGTTTAAGCGGGGTTCATCAGTTTTGTAAAGTCGGTAAAATGGCGATGGTCGGTTTCTCATCCAAAATCGTCAAAGATATTCCGCCTTTTGTGTTAGTAGATGGAAATCCGGCTAAAGTCTCCGGCATTAATGTGGTAGGACTGCGCCGTAATGGCATCGAATCGAATATTCGGGATGAAATTAAAAAAGCATACCGGATCTTGTATCGCTCCAACCACACTATCGGTAAAGCCATTGAGCAAATGGAACAAGAACTGCAAGGAACCGCTGAAATCGATCATTTTATTCGCTTCCTACGCAGCGCTGAACGGGGTATTCTTCGCTAATTAGTTAAAGTTACGCGTAGATTAATTGTTATTACGAAAAATTGGTAGAAATCCACCAAGATATATTATAATATTGAAGTAACCTATGATCAGACTAGACTATGTCTAGTCTTTTTAAATTTAACCAATAAGGAGTGTTTACCAGGTGGAAGCAAAGCCCATTGGATTAGTGGCAGGACGTGATAATTTACCTTTTGAGGTCATAGCTGAAATTAAAAGGAGAAAGGCCAGAAGCGTTGTGATTGGGTTAAAAGGCGAAGTTGCTCCCGGTGTAGCCGGAGCAGCCGATGTTTTTTTAGAAATAGAAGCCGGTCATATTGAAAAGATGATTGATTTTTTAAAACAACAAAATGTCGTTGAGATGGTTATGGCTGGGAAAATAGGGAAAGGGGCAATTTTTAAAGATGGTTTCGACCGGCGATTTCAACAACTCCTTCAAGAACTGCCTGAAAAGAATGACGATTCCATATTGTTAGCCATAGTTCAGGAATTTGAGAGAAATGGTTTGCATGTAGCGAAACAAACTGAGTATCTTCATAATCTGTTGGCTCCTTTAGGGCCGATTTTGGGGCAGGTTACACCAAGTGAAGCAGCGGATTTACAATTGGGTTTTAGGATGGCTAAAGCCATTGGCGATTTGGATATCGGCCAAAGCGTGGTGGTTAAACAAGGAGTAGTTTTAGCGGTTGAAGCCATTGAAGGCACTGATGAAGCGATTATCCGTGGCGGTAACTTAGGCGGGCCCGGCGTCGTAGTGGTTAAAGTAAGCAAACCCAAACAGGATGAGCGTTTTGACGTTCCGACCGTCGGCCGGACGACCATTGAATCAATGGGTAAAATAAAAGCTAAGGTTTTGGGGATCGAGGCGGGGAAAACATTGATTAGCAATCGCGAGGAAATGTTAACCCTTGCCGAAGAGTATCATATCAAAGTTATTGCTTTATAAAAGTCTACGCTAACGGTAAACCTATGCAATCAAAAGAATGGAAATAGACGCTGTTACATGGAAATAGAGCCGGTAAAACGTATTCTTTTAAAGAAAAACCTAAAGATAGAAATTGATAGTTAACATTCTAAAAGATGGGACTATGTTTCACGCCCGACAATGGGTGCTAATACTTTAGTAAGCAGGCTTTTCGACCTATAAACAAGGGGAATAAGTTTATGTTTCGATCTGCCGCATTATCAATTTTGATACAATATATTTAAGTAATAGCTATTCTGTTAAGGTTTAACAGTGGCAGGATTTTTAGATTAGATGGTGAATTGTAAGCTGATATAGTTAAAAAAGTTCTTTAAAATTTATTAAGGAAAACCAGATGCTCAAAATGAACTTGATATTCAAAAAGAAGTGGCTGTTACTTCTCATAGTGATTTTATTGGCGTTAATCGCTTATTTTCTGTTATCATCCTTATTTTATGCTGTTTCAAAAAAACAAGAGGTTTTGGTGGGGGAAGGAAAGCTTCAAGTAAATTCTGATGAATTTACCGGGTTAATATTAAAAATCCCGGGAGCTGAAAAAAACGGCCATTGGGAATTGAATATAGCGCGATTGGAGAGTAAGGAAGCTCTTGGTCTGCTGACAGAGATTAACGGTGAATACTTTTTGGACAAGCAGCCGATTTATTATATTTCCGCCGAGTCAGGAACAATCTGGTGGAAAACACGGGTTTTACAGATAACGGGCCTAGTGAATTTAAAGACTAACGACGGGAAGGTGCTTAAAGCTGAGAAAGTATCTTGGGACCCTAATGCCCGCCGAATTACCGCCGAAAAAGAGGTGTTATTGGAATCGCCGGATTTGACGATTTCTACGGATAAATTCGACGGCGATTTAAATCTCGAACAGGCAAAAATGTCCGGAATGACTAAAGCGTTTTATCGAAGGTGACCGATATGTTTAAGAATTTTTACAAAGTATTGATTATTGTTTTATTACTATTGTCTACGACGGTTTTGGCTGAGACCGAATTGGAATTGGTGGCGCCCGGAGGCGGAGAAGCCGATCTCCAGGAAAATGTGATGAAATATTATGCCGACGGTACGAATTTGGTCGTAGTCAATTGGGATAATTATAAGCTGGAAGCGCAATCACTGGAATATCAGCATCAAAAATCGACTCTTCAAGGCATTGGGATGGTTAAGTTAATCCAAAAGGAGCCTTACCGCGAGTTAAAGAGCGAACAGGTTTTTGCCGATTTGAACCGGGATTATTTTAAAGCTAGCGGTTCCGTTAAGATAAGGTATGATGATACCACCAATATTAGTGGCGGACACCTGGATTGGGAATCACGTACCGAGCGGTTTAATATAACCGGAGATGTTGTAGTTTATTTTTCAGGATGGAAAATGACCGGAGAAAAGATTGAAGGGAATATGAATTCCGGTATTTTTACTATTTTTGGGCCGGTCCAAGCTATCAATAAAGAAAATAGTATGCGGGCGGGTCGGGCGATTTTTAACCGTTCCATTGAAAAATTAACTTTACTGGAGAACCCGGTAGTAATTAACGGCAAGAACGAATTATCCGCCAACGAAATTGTCTATGATTTAAAAACAAAAAAGGTATCAGCTTCCGGGGTGGTTAAATCCCGGATGATCGAGTAAATAGTCGTCCATGCTAATTTCCTAAGCGTTAAAATGATTTTTATCGCAAGGAACCCAAGCAAGATAATGAAATATTGGCGTGGATTGACCAGCATCGAGGTATTTTCTAAATGGGGAGTGAGAGCAA
>JBLNDC010000612.1:0-8108 GCA_050261255.1 Bacteroidota bacterium | reverse complement strand
CTTGGCCCCTTTTCGCCAGCCAATCGCCAAGATCACAATTAGAAATAAGATCAATAATAAGTATAGTTCATCCTCACGGAGATGGTCGGCGATGTAAGCCTGTTGGATCTTGTCTTCAGTTTCATCGATCTCCAGGGCGATAATAACCCTGTTGCCTTGTGCAACTTTAATATTAAAGATGGGATTATCGGTTTGATAGTTTATAACCGCTAATTCCTTGCCTTTATATTTTCCGGAAGTAACTCGGACTTTTAAAATTTGATGTTTCGTCGGCTGTTGCGAAAGAGGGTCAATGACTTCTTCTTCCGAAATAACCTCAATTACTTTCCCCTTTACCAACTCTTCCTTAACCAAGTACTCGGTTTCAGTTTCACTATTATTAGCTTCATCTAATGGGGAACTGTTTGTAGCGCCGGCAACAATAATCACGTTGCTAAATATTAGCATGATCATAATTATGACGATCAACAAACGCATTACTACGGAAATCCTCATTACTACCTCCAGGTAATTTATATATTTTATTTGTTCGCTCTTCACTCCCTATTCCCTTTATAAATTTTTAAAACAATAAATCAATAAAAAAAACAGCGACTGCCATAGCCGCTATTAGAATTGATAAAGTCATTCTCAGAAAAAACATTTGACTACCCCGATTCAACCATTTTGATTCCCGAGATTCTCAAAGAGTGTTTAAATCGAATTCACTCTATAATATGTTACTATTTGATAAATTGTTTATCCCTTTAACTGTTTTAATAATTACCCAATTGAGGGAATTGCATAATTACCTTAATAAATCCTTTGACCATAATTTAGAGTGACTAACCCGGATGTATCTATCAAAATATTGTGAGTCAAAGCTTAACGAGAGTTATGCGATTCCTTAAGTTTCAAATCGCTTTTTATAATATTTTTAAAAAAATAACGAAAACCACTCCGCAAATTAAGTAAAAAATAGAACTATGATTGGTAGTTTTACTGCATGAAGACGGGATAAGTTCATCGGCACAAATATAGATCATCAAACCCGCGGTGGCCCCGATAAGTAAACCGACAAATTCCAAGGGAATATTTTTGTATATATGATGGGCGATAAAATAACCGATGACCACTGGAAAAGCGGTTGCCGCAGATACTAAAAACGACTTCATTCTTTCTCCAGTGGCATGGTAAAAAGGGGCTGCGGTACAGATGCCTTCTGGAATGTCATGAATTGCAATAGCCAAAGCAATGGCAATTCCGGTCTTCACCTCTGTGACCGAGCCGATCGCCATTGCCATTCCCTCAGGCAAATTATGGAGGCTGATTCCGATGATTAAATATAAGGCAGTCTTCTTTAAGTCACATCCTTGTTCCTGGGAACAAAGTTCCGGATGAATATGGGGCAATAACCGGTCGGTCAGATACATCAAGAATGCGCCGATGATTATTCCGGCAATACAAATCCATTCATTGCCAAACTGAATGCTCTCCGGAATCAATTGTAAAAAAGAGATGGCAAGCATGACTCCTGCGGCAAAGGAAAGCATGTCGTGCATGAATTTTTCACTGGGCCGTTTCAAAACTCCCAATAGTGATCCGATAATCGGGCCCAGCACTGAAATGATTAAAATCGTGAAAACCGGTTCCATGATGATCACCTTTAGTATTGAACGTTAGACTTTATTAGAGAGCTAAAACTCGAATAATGAGCGGGTTTGGATTTGAATAGGATCTAACAATTAATCGATTCAATTTCTGAAATAATTTGACTCTTATCTAAATATTATAAAACAATTCTCCCGTAATCGGTTTTAAGATTCCTTTACAAATGAAATTCAATTCCATTTAGTCCAATTCAACTTAGCCTGCTGGATATTTTTTCAAAAAAGGATGAGTAAGGAATGATTATCCATTTTATTATGTTGACACCTTTAAATTTAATGTATATAATTTTAATAAATGTAAAATTATATATAATTTGGGGTCCTAGTTATACATCGCACGGTTTATAAAAATTAAAGAGGAGGAGTCATATTGAAAAAGTATTTATTAATTGTTTTAGCTTTTGTTCTGGGTACTACTATTGGTTTTGCTGCTCCTTTAGCTCAACATCTTATTGATTCAAAACCTGCCGAAGGAGTGCTGGTCGGTATCGATCAATTTTTCAAGGATCATCCCGCTACCAAGCAGATTCAATTTGATGCAGTATTCACTTCTCCACGTACTGTTGTAAACCTTGCCAGAATTAGCGGCCCCTTTATCGGTAGACATATACATACCGAAACCGATGAAATTGTGTACCTTTTAAAAGGCAAATGTGAAGTTTTTCTAAATGGTAAATGGGTTATGATGAACCCCGGCGATCTACATGTTTGCCCAAGAGGCGTCGCCCACACAACCCGTGCGGTCGATAAAGAAGGGTTTCAAGCAATAGCTATTTTTACACAGCCTACCGCCAACGATAAAGTAATGATTGATGATTGAGTCTAGTCTTTAATTAATCAGTAAAGTTGATCTATTTTATTTTGATTCACAAATATATGATAGATACATCTTGGTTTATCTAATATTGTGGCCAAAGGGTTAATATAGGTGATTATGCAATTCCCCCATATGACATACTGTTATGAAATATTTAATTATTATATATCAATATACCGTGCGAGCAAAAAGGCCTAATAAGACTGGGGCCTTTTTGTTATTGTGGCAAAAAAGTTTGGGAATTAAAACGTTCTCAAAATTTTTTATTTATGATAAAATGTAACCGTATTTTCCGTCTTCGACCTTAAAAGTGAATTATTACTAATGAATATTATCTATTAAAAAGGAAAATATTGTATTAAAATTGAATTTCCTAATTAAGAGTTAGTTATAGCTGTATTTGACCCCGATAATGAAGTGAATAACCGCCTTAGGAACCGAATCGTATTAAATTAGAAATGATTGAGGTATTCACGATGAAATCAACTACCTATGGGACACTACTTGGATTAATATTATTAGCTATAACCACATTTTGTTTCGCCGAAACCATTAACGAGCTACCTCCCCAACAACCAGCCACCTTAGATATAACCATTGAGCAAAAACGAAGTCTACGCGTAATCCTGTTAGAACAAATGATTGTCAAATACGAACAACAACAAGTCTTTGATATGATGCGCCAATATATGAACGAAAAGTCGGCAGTTCTTGAAAAAGATGAAATACTTGAGTCACCTCAAGATTTAATCCGGGAGACCCTTGAACGCACCCGCGCGGTGTATGAAAAAGTCCAACCGTTTGTCGGCAATCAATTTAAAAAGAACTATAATCCCGAGGAGATCGAGGCTAAGATTAATAAATTTGCTTGGTTAAAAGGACCTGCTTTTTTAATCCTAGGGATCAAAGAAAAACATAAAATTGCGCTCTCCTTTTTCTATCTTCCAGAAAACGAAAACATCAAATGGAGTTTTTTACACGATGCTGTCCAATACTCTTACCCGGAAGTATTGAATGTACCGGAAAATGAAACTTGGTTTGATAAGATGAATGGCGTTATGGAAAGATTGGGTTATAAATTTTTCAATGTTGAAAAGTACATCAAACAAAAAGATGCTCCCCAATAATTTGAATTCAAAAAAAAAGCTTTATTTGCAAATATATCGAATACTAGAGCGGGTAACTCCTTTAAAGTCCGATTGCGGCTTGCTTTGTAATAAAGCCTGTTGCGATGGGGGCGACGAGGACCTGGGAATGTACCTTTTCCCAGGGGAAGAAGTACTCCTTTCCGGTATAGGTTATTTTAGAATCACGCCAACCGATATTCAGCTTGACAACGGTAGTAAGGTATTGCTAGCTAACTGCGACGGTAAATGCGACCGAAAATTTAGGCCCTTAGCCTGCAGGATTTTCCCATTGACACCTTATGTTACCTATCGGCGAACTTTAACGCTTGAAATGGACATTAGGGCCATCGGTACTTGTCCTCTAGCAAAAGGTAATACCCTGTCGCTTCAACCTGATTTCATCCGTGCAGTACGTCAGGGCATCCGAATAATGTCTCAAGATTCTGATATTTTGAGCTTCCTCGAAATGCTCTCCCGCATCCTTGATGAATACGCCCAGCTACCAGATTTGTTATAGAATTTTAAACAGTTGGATCTTAAAAGTGAGAAGTTATCGGTGAAATTGTCAAACGAATTTATGAACAAAAGAAAGGAGCCATAGCCCCTTTCTTTTGATTGAGCTCCCCAAACGGCAAGCGCGGGAAACTTGGTATCAAAACTATTGATTTACGATGGAATAATTTAAATAATCCATGAAATCCCGATCAATAATAATGTCCCCGACGGCGAAACAACTCACTCAAGAGCAAGATTGACACCAGATCCCGAAACAACCCTCTCCTTCGAAAAGGCCTTCCCAACCTAGGCCGACCAAAACCAACTTGAGTTTCAACGATAGCCTCTCCCGGATCGGCTAAGGACTCTTCAAGTTCCACCGTATTCGGGTACATTCTGAAATATTCCTCACAAGCCCGATCGACCATCTGGTCAAGGGCTTCCTGACTCGGATAAGTCATGTAAATGTTATCCATTTCACATATAGTGTTTTGAATTACAGGTTGAACCTGATAGTATATATCGGGAAATCTAGCCGGAGTCAATTCTGTTGAAGAACCAGCGTTCAAATGTTAACCCTCCCCTATTTAAAAAGTGCCGGCGACGTTTGTCGATCCACGTTAACTTATTTCCATAATTTTGCTTGGGTCAACAGGTGGTTGACGTGGACGACTATCTAGTGGTATTGCATCCTTATAGGATTATAATATGTCTCGAAAAGCATAGGGTGAGGTTATACCTATAGTCAAAAAGCATTTTCCTGAAAGTAAATTTTCTCAATGCTGGTTACCGGGGGGATATTCCAACTCCCGGATAATTCGGCCATCCGAAGTTATCGCTAACGCTCTTTTATCTCCATAATAAATTTTAGCATACACCCTTCGTCCACTAGCGTCTACTGTTAGCCAATGTTCTTCCCAATGACCGTTAGGTCCCAATTCCGCTTCCAAGGAAGCTATGGTTTTACTGATATCGGGATTTTGCTCAAATTTTCCGGCTTCATCCCGGTTAAGCTGTTGAATATCTTCCTCCTCTAAACCAACAAACTCACGGTTTTCAATCACCCGTGGCGTAAAGTTCTCCATAATGATCCCTCCCGAAATAGTTTTTACAATGAATAGCCAAATTAATTCAGCATCTGGGAAGGATCTCGCTCCCGTCCGTTTATTTTTTACGCCTCTAAAAATGACTTTTTGTTGTTCCTAATTTTATTGGTCTCAATGAAAATTTTCACCAGTTTCGGGTCAAACTGCGTACCTGCGTTGCGGTTCAGTTCCGCAAAAGCCTCTTTTTTGGTAGTCGCTTTTCGGTAAGGACGGTTGTTAGTCATGGCGTCAAAAGCGTCGATAATCGATAAGATCTTGGAAAGAAGCGGAATTTCTTGGCCTTTAAGGCCTTTAGGGTAACCGGCGCCATCCCAACGTTCATGATGAGTTAAAATCAATTCGGATATCGAAGCTAGTTCCGGGGAGGCCAAGGCGATCCGGTATCCGATTTCGGTATGTCTTTTCATAATAACCCAGTCTTCGGGGGAAAGGGGCCCCGGCTTTTTTAAAATATGGTCTGGGACGGCAATTTTCCCGATATCATGCAAAGCCGCAAGTAACACCAGCTCATCTAGTTCATTTCCTGATAAACCGATGGTTTTCCCGATTTTAAGAGCTAAATTTTGAAGACGCAGTTCATGTTCTTCGGTTTCATGGGTTCTTTCTTGAAGTGTTTTCTGGAGTGAAGCCAATATTGAGCTTCGGGAACTCTTGCTTTCCAAAAGCTTATTACGGTACATTCGGCCTTCGGCGTCACTCAAAATTCCCTGAATATTCTGGCTCATCTCCTTTTTGGTAGCTGTCCCCAACGCTAGACTAATCGGAATCAAGTTCCGGTCATTCTTGGGAGGGATGCTTTTTATCCTTTGACAAATTTTTTCTGCATCTTCTTCACTGCATTGAGGTAATAGGATGCTAAATTCATCACCGCCCCAACGGCAGATAATATCTTCCCGGCGGCAAGATTCCTCGATGATCCGCGTAGTATCGATTAAAATTCGGTCGCCTTCCGAATGCCCGAAAGCGTCATTCACAAATTTCAATCCATTAACATCAACCAAAATCAAACTGATGGGGAGTTGCCTTTCCGTATCGAGTCTCCTCAATTCTTCTTCAAAAAATGCCCGGTTAAAGAGGCCTGTCAAATCATCGTAAAAACTTAAATACTTGATGCGGTCTTCCGCTTGTTTTTGTTCGGTAATATCTCTGGTCGACCCGATGATCTGTACCACTTCTCCATCTTTGAGCACCGGAGAAAGCACCGTATGGCCAATTCGCGCTTGTCCTAAAAAGTTATAGGTTTCCTCATAGATGACTGGAGCCCGGGTTTGTAAACATTGTTGGTACTTTGCAGCCAGACTGGCGCCGAATTCTTTCCCGAACAGTTCCGGTATGGATTTACCCTTAAGTACCTCCTTTTGCAATTGGAACCGTTCTTCACATTTCTTATTAACCAAGTCGAAGCGAAATTCCCCATTCGGGCCGATCTTCACTAAATACATCAGATCCTGAGACCCATTAAACATCGTTGCGTATTGATTCGTTAAACTGTTCAACTCCGCTTCCGCATTCTTACGCACCAAAACCGCTTCCAACTGACTGGCGTACAATTCGATGATTTCCGGGGAAGTGATTCCTACACCCTTAGGCATGATAATGAATACATTGCCCAACAGTTCTTCAGAATGGTTAATGCCAAAACGGTAAATATCACCCATTTGGAGTGCAGTTTCAAGTTCAAGACTTTTTGGGGTTGGCGCCTCTTCAAAGAGAAGCTCGTTAACTCCAGATACTTTAGTCAATCTTTTAGATTTGACGATCCAAGAACCAAAATCCTTAATCTCCCAACTTCTGCCAACTATTGTCCCGATTATTTCTTTTGCTTTTTCAATTTCATCGCTCTCGCCAGCGACGGCTTGGGTGGTCACATAATTGCCGGCCCGGTTATAAGTATCGACAATTGTAAATCTAGCACCTACTAAATGAAGTAGATCATCGGCAATGGTTTGATAATCAATGCTGGCAAAAGGAAATTCCAAGTACTTTAAGGCGGTCTCGGCTAATATTTTAATCTGGGCCGCGGCTCTTTTAGTTTCGGTAATATCGTGGAATATGACAGTCACAGATTCGCTGGTTTCGCTGAACATAACAACTGAAAACCATTTGCCCGACGGGTCATGATAGTATTCGGTTTTAACTTTATTGCCTTTAGCCACGACTTCGCCGATGGTTTCCTTAATAATTGAACCGTCAATTAATAATTCCGGAAAAACTTCGGATATTTTTTTGCCGATAACTTGCTCCAAGCTCAATCCGGGAGTATCTTCAAACACCACGTTGATAATGTTAAAAATAGCATCGACCGGAACGCCTTCATGGTTAAAAACCACTTTTAAACAGGCATAACCATCAAGCATTTTTTCAAAAATCAATTTTTCGATATTTGCCGGTGTGTCCATCTATTCCCTTCCTTAGTAATTTGGTTGCAGTCAATCAGCTTCCATTGATTTGCCGTATAATTATGTTAATATTCGCTCTATTTTGTATTTATCCTGTTAAAATAGATTATTTAAAACTGAAAAGTTTTATAAAAGTTGATATTACTGATTCATATAAAAGAACTTAAAATTGAAAGTAAATCAACTCCTATTACTTATTATCCCAACCGGTTTACCAAAATAATAATTAGTTGTCAAAAATCTCAGATTAACTAAAACGATGAAGCTATTTGGTTATAAAAAACAATATCTATCGAAAACCGTGAAAAACTACCGAATACCACCCGTGCTCACTCTTGCATACTTAAATTTGGGTGGTAAAATATTTTTTAGAAATTAGCACTCAGGTCTAGTGAGTGCTAACAACTAATCAACAGGAGGGATATTATGAACATCAAACCTTTAGGCGAAAGAGTCGTTCTCAAAGTTTTGGAGAGCGAGGAAAAAACAAAGAGCGGTATTGTACTTCCGGACAC
>JBLNDC010000611.1:0-5228 GCA_050261255.1 Bacteroidota bacterium | reverse complement strand
TGGGACTTTCTCCCATCCTAAGTTGGAAGAGCGTTCAACCACCCCACGGCTGGTATCTACCAAGCCGGGGGTGGCAATGCCGCACCAAAGTACAAGCTTTTTATCAAGCTCAGTGTTCTGTACTAACCAGTCGTATGATTCGCCGATCACTTCAATCAGTTCTTCAGGTGAAGTAGTGTTTACGGTTTGAGAATGCTGGTTCAAAATGTTGCCAATCAAATCAAAGATTGCGGTCACAGCTTCACCCCGTTGAATCCGAACCGCGAATATCAGAGCGGCTATGGGGTTTAACTCCAACATTACCGGTCTTCGGCCTCCGTGCGATTCGCCGCGGCCGACCTCCCGCACAACTCCATCCCTAACCAACTCATTGACGATTACAGTAACTGTAGGTGGGGTTAAACCGGTCTCCTTGGCAAGCTCATAACGGGCAATCAATCCCTTTCGCCGAATTATATCTCTTACCAAGAGACGGTTGGAAATTTTTAAGTCTTTACTATTACTTGCCTTTCGCACTCTGATTCCATCCTTAAATTGTTTTTTAATTTAAAAAAGTAACTCACGAAAAAAATCTTTATGTTAATTTATAATCGGTTGATTTAAAACTTTGTTTTTTAATTTAAAAAAGTATTCTATGCTTTGAATGTTTTTCCTTCTTCTTTTTTAAAAATTTTGCAAATAAAATCAAGGATGGATTCCCCATAAAAAGGATATTCTTCTTCCTTATTGGCTAGACCAGGTTTTTTATTTTTTTCTGTTATGAAATCAAACTTTATGACATATTTAATTGTTTTATCAATGAGAGCCGGTTAGTTAAATAACCAACAAAAAAGAGCCCTAGCTCTTTCCAATAAACAAATTAATTCATACCCACTTCTGAATTATTTTTCACCCTTATATTTACTTTGCTCAACCATCTTTTTGATACCGGATTTACGGTTAATACATAAAGACCTTTTAGTCTTGACTATTAACCCGTCAGCGGTTTCCGATACGTCAATTTCACTGGAATAAAGCTCGCTTGGGTTAAACAATAAATTCCGGTGGGCTCTGGGGAGCGGTAGTTCCTTGGCAATATACATCTCATTCACCTTCAGCTTTTTTAAAAATTATCGGAAATTCCAGTTCCAACTGATCACGATATTCTCTCATCTTCTGATGAAAAAGCTTGTTTAACCTGTCGTCATACTGGATTGGCACCCTTGACTCAAAAACCAAGATCGCGGCTATCTTTCGCCTGGTTAGATAAACAGGACAACAGGCGTAAAACTTAACATCTAATAATTTATCGATTTGATGCGCCGCTAAGTTCAGCGACTTAAGATTAGGGTTAAAATCTTTGGCGATGCAGACCGACCCTTCTACGAAGCACTTTCCTATCAAACCTTGTGTTTTTGGATAGACTTCAAAGGATAGATCAGTCTCATGCTGTTGTCCGAATTCTTTAATTCTATTCTCAAAGAATGTAGTCTTGGATTTTATAATTCCCAAGGAAATTATTTCTAAACATACGTTAACCGGGTTACGATGTGGTAGATAGACTTTGACATCGAGGCATTTGAGATTCTTTTTTTGTAATCTAACAATCTTTCGGTCTTCTTTAATTATATTTCGCTCTTCCGCTTTTATTGCCTGGCCGATTTTATCTAATGACACCAGCTTATGGACTTTTAAATAATTCAAAGAGTATTTAAATAGCTGATCTCGTTTAATACTCAGCCGAATAATCCGCCAACCGATGCATACTTGGAGTAGTACTGCCAACAAACCGAGACTAAACCTGATGATAAAATTGATATTTCTTGGTATTTGAAAGTGGCCGGTGATGACTTGAAAGTTAATTTCATCCTTGGTAAAAAACGTAATAATCGCCGGTAAAGCTACAAACATAAAATTTCTAATATATAACCAACGGGTACCTTTTTGTTTAATCATTTTCGACCGACCGGGTTGGGAGAATGCCATAGTTTAAGTAATTGCTTTGATAATACCGCTGCAATCCCTTGCCACATTTTAGTTGTTGCAAATTCTTTTCTATTATTATTGAAAGTTGGCAAATCCTTCACCTCAAGAGGCAGTTATACATTGAATTGAAAGATAGATTCGCCGTCTCGAATAAATTTCCTGCTTTTTACCAGTAATTTTTTTCCTTAATAATTAATTTCCGCCAAAAATTCACTTGAATAACAGTCACCTTTAATAATTAGATGGTATTCACGGTGTCAGGTCAACATCGAAAGTAAAACGCAATAATCGCTTTTTGACCAATTTTAGAAGTATGGGGCTTGTCCATTGCACTAAAAAGCCGGCCCAAACTTTGGACCGGCCCTCATATCATTCGGACCATCGCATATAATCGATCCCCGGATCGACATCCGGCTCCTCGGCATAATCATCCGCTTTTTTCTTGGCCTTTTTTCCCGCTCCTGTTTTATTCTGCAATGGTTCTTCGAACTCCGAAATATTCTCCAAAGCTTTTAAATCTTGCTGATCCGTCTCTTCCCCAGCCTTTTTTTTCATCCGTTTTCACCTCCTATTGGAGGTAGTATTATGAAAAAATAGGGTTTATATAATAGTGTTCACAAATTAGTTTCTAAGATTTTGAATTAATCCAAGGTGTTTGTTTGGTTCATAAGTTGAAAAAAAACTGAATAAGCCCATTCCCTACCATGTTGACTCTAATAAAATCAAGCTATCCAATTTAACCATTGAAATCCTTAAGAATGATAAGTTTGCTCCATAGTATGGATCGCTCTTAATAAAAAGTCATTAACCGGCGTAGCTACTCCATACTCCCTCCCCAACTTGGACACTGTTCCCGCAAAGAGCTCTACCTCAGTCTTGCGCCCCGCTTCCACATCCTGGAGCATGGAGGTCTTGCCTTCCGGTTTCAGAGTATTGAGGACCTCGATATATTTCTTTATGTCCTCCTCATTAAGGTTTATCCCCGTCCGTTTGGATAACAAGATCACCTCTCGGGAAGCCATCTCCATCAGCTCCCTGGCTTCTCCTACTCTCTGAAAAACGCCGTATGGTGCTCTTAATAACGCCGAAACCTGATTAACTCCCACATTCATCATAAACTTCCACCAGAGCTCCCGGAGCATATCCTCGGGGATCTCATAGGGAATTTGGGCCCGGTCGAAGAGCTCCCGGACTGCTTCAACCTTCGGAGAATACTCCTGGCTCAGCCGCTCCCCGAAAACGATCTTCCCCAATTTGGAGAAGTTAGTCTTGGTCCCCACCCGGACCGCGTCGGTTCCTACCACAAATGAATAGAGCAGCTTCTCCAGGCCGTATGCCTCGCCGATCACCGCTTCGCTGGTAATCCCGTTTAATAACGAAAGAATAATCGTTCCTTCCCCGACAAAGTTCCGGAGCGCCTTGATGCTCTCCCCTAAATGATGTTGCTTGACAGCGATTAGAATCAGATCAGCTGGCCCTGGTGTAGCTTCAGGGTTAATGAAATTTAAAGGATATTCTTTCCCGTTTACCACGATGCCGTCCCGGCGGTACCGGTCAATCCTGGGTTGATCCGCAACCACCGTTACTAAATTGGGATCCGTTTCATATAGCCTAGCCGCATAAGAACCCCCAATCGCGCCGAGGCCGGATAGATAAACTTTTTGGATCGTCCTCATCAATTGGCTCCTTTAATAAAATTATTATTGTTATTTTATCAAATAAAGGAATAACCCGCCAACCCCCGAATAACTTTAAAACACCAAAACAAGCAGATACTATTAACCGGAGGTATATATAATGGAATTAATGCAAGCCATCTATTCCCGCCGTTCCATCCGGAGATACAAGAGCCAACCGGTTCCCCGGGAACTCGTTCAGAAATTACTCGCTGCAGCGGTCATGGCTCCCAGCGGTTCCAACGCCCAACCCTGGTCATTTGTGATTATTCAAGATAAAGAACTGCTAAAGGAGTATTCAGACCGGGCCAAAGTATTGGCTCTCGAGCAAATGAGGAAAAGACCGGATCCCCATGGCTACCAAAAACTCCTCTCGGATCCCGACTTCAACATCTTTTATAATGCCGGGACTCTAATCATCATCTACGGCGATCAGTCCCCTACCGCTTACGTAGATTGTAGCTTGGCCGCTCAAAACCTGATGCTGGCCGCTCATGGGTTTGGCCTTGGCAGTTGTTGGATTGGATTCTCCTTCGCCCTCTGCAACAGTCCTGGATTCAAAGAAGAACTGGGGATCCCGGAAAACCTAACCGCAGTAGCGCCATTAATCATCGGATATTCCGATGCTGTTCCGGATGAATATAACCGCAAAGAACCCCAAGTATTAGTCTGGAAATAACCTTTTAATCTGCCCCAGTATGCCGGGGTGGACGGCTACTTACGCAAAGGGGCTGTTGCAAAATGAACTTGAATAGTTTATTTAGCAATAGCCCCTTTATTGGGATCCCGAAAATACTTTTTACTTTATATTAGATATTATGCGGCGCCACTCTCCCCAAGAGGAAATTGGCAAAACCTTTGTAGTCTTTAATTTAGGGTATTAACTGCTTCCCCTACCTCTAACTCGTCTTGCGCTTCATCCTTTTTCTTGGTTCTGCTATACAAGATCGCGGCTGTAATCGAAGTCAACGGAATTACCATAATCATTCCAATGCTACCGGACAAGGCTCGGACCACCTCAGAGGCGATCATGTCCAAATTCAAGATTTTCAATAAGCTTTCCTGGTAAGCCATAAAAACTAAGATTAACTGGAGCGAACTTCCGGTATAAGCCAAAATTAGTGTATTAGCCATGGTGCCAATCACATCCCGCCCCACATTCATTCCCGACTGAAATAGCCGCCAAAATCCCAACCCCGGGCAGACTCGTATTACTTCCTCCACTGCTGAGGCAACCGACATACTCATATCCATCGAAGCCCCCAGAGCGCCAATGATAATACCGGAAAAGAGCAATCCCCTGATATCCAAGTTAGCGGCTTGCGGAATATATAAAAGCATCCCCGCTTCCTCCGAGCCAAATCCAGTGAGGTAAGCTGCATTACCCAATTTAAAAGCCAACAACCCGGCCACAGCCACCCCGCCTAAAGTGCCGGTAATCGCCGCGATACTCTTCAAAGAACGCCCGCCTACAATAACTAGAGTTACCACGGTTGAGATTATTGCAATAACCGCTGTCAATAAGATTGGAGGAAAACCCCGTAAAAAGCCGGGCAATAAGACACCCCAGATCAAAACCAGAGTCAA
>JBLNDC010000610.1:0-5427 GCA_050261255.1 Bacteroidota bacterium | reverse complement strand
CATTATTGTTTCCTACCCGACTAAAGCAATTCGCTTCAAATTATGTTGCCCAACCGCCCCCTTTCATTGCAAACTTTTCCCTTACTTATGTCTCCTTTGTTAAATTGGAACTTGTGTTTTGAAAATAACGGGTTAAATCGTTTCATGGTTATTTTTAAAACGAGTTTAAATTAATAATTTAACAAAGTAGATTTATCAAACTTTTTTATTGGTCTTTCCCCCATTTAAAGGTTATCGAGGGTTTTGTTGAATCCGTAAATTTCCAACGTCGACTTACCTTCGGCAATCATTTGTTTAATCCCGTCTTCTTTGCGATCACGGGCTTCGCCGGACTGAATCGTTTCTTCGACCCTTGCTCTCGGAATCACTACAACTCCATCCTCATCCCCGATAATAAAGTCTCCGGGATTCACCAAAATACCCCCGCAAGTAATCGGCCGGTTAATCGAGCCGAAAGTCTTCTTCGCGGTCGAGCCGGGGCTTGATGTTCTGGCGAAAATTGGAAAGTTTATCTCGCGTAAGATGGGAATATCCCGGGCGGCGCCATCGATGACAATCCCTTCAATTCCACGTTTCTTGGCAGCTAACGTCATTATCTCGCCCCACATACCACCGGTCTCTTTATAACCTCCGGCATCAACTACAATTACATCACCTGGTTGAATCAATTCAATCGCTTTATGAAGCGTTAGATTATCACCCACGTGACAACGAACGGTTAAAGCGGCGCCCACCAGCTTAGCCCCTGGCCAAAAAGGTTTGATTTCACTGTCCATATTGAATTTGCCTTTTAACGATTCAAGAACGGTCGGCGTCGATAATTTCCTGATGCTTTCAATTAATTCCCTGGATGGCCTTTCAAATTCACCAATATCTAACGACATGGAAGTCACCTCCAAATACTTTTATCAAAGATAATCGTTTAAAACATATTTTTTTTCTCGATCGCCCAGTTTTGGTAGATATTTAACAAACGGTCAAGCTTTTTACTCATTAAAAGAGCTTCGTAAGAATCCATTCCATGCTTATCAGCTATTCTGACTAAATCTTGGCGAAGTTCATCAATGGCCTTTTTCAGCTTCAAATCTTTTTTCACCATCGTACGCCTTTCTAACTAATATAAACTTACTCTTCCTAATACACTGCAAATCGTAAATAAAATGTAAGCTAAAACGTAATGTCGTCTTATCTTTATAAAACAAAGATTTAATCTTTCTTTTGAACCGTTATTAAACCTGTCGAAGCGTCCATTGTAATAAAATCTCCGGTCTCAATTTGGTTAATGTCGATCCGATCTACCATCGGTAGATCAGCGATAATCGCTCCGATAACAACAATGGATTCAGCTTCAATATTTACTATCCCTATAGGTCCCACTCCGTTTTTGACTACGTCGTAAAGCATATAGGAACCTCCGGTCGATCCTTTCGAAGATGGAAATACTAAAATTTTTCCCTGAAGGCATTTACCTTCAAGCTCATGACCGCGTTCAATGACAAAACCGGTCTTGGGGTTGATACTCCCCATAAAAGAAATGCATTCTTTGGTTACCAGCGCCTCTCCCTGGACTTTGCCCTCAACAATTTTTCGTCCTTGTAATGTTAACTGTTTCATAGTTGACCCTCCCATCTACCCTGAAGCGCAGCCTTCATACAATCTTCAATTTCGATCAAACCGGTTTTCAGGTTCCACAAACCGGGAGCGTAATGGGCCAACTTACCGGAGTTAGTGAGTAAATTTCGGTATCCCCTGTCTAGGGTGGGGCAGAGTACCGGGCAGGTATCACAGACTATTTCAGCCCCTGCTTTCTCGATTACCTGGGAATACCCCATCTTGTCCGCCAAGTGCTTTACCTGCCTAGAGGTACAAATCCAGACATCCGCTTTTACCTTCTTACCTTCCAAGAGCACGGCTACCTTCCTCATCTCCTCGATGGAGGTATGAGGGCAACCGGTTACTACGAAATCAACCGGGCCGTTATAACTAAATTTATCAGTAACCTGGGCATATTCCTGTAGTCCGAATTTAAAGGTCTCGGTTTTGCCGATAATAGCCTCCAATGTCGGCGCTTCCGGCGTGACCCCGACGATATGATACAAAGCCACTGCTCCGGAAGAAGCCAACGCTGCGCTAAGCGCCTTCAAATTTTCGAGCGTAGGACGTTTCTTGATCCCGTCAAAAACCGGGACATCTTTACCAGCAATTTTTCCTGCATAATACCCTAACGCCGCATAATCCCGGTCCGTTTTCAAATCCATCTCCACCCGGAACAAGTATTTGCCGCGACGGTTCTCATCTAAATGAAAACCATAGGCCGGCACTCTGCCGGTGACAGCCGCTGCCAGAGCGCTCGGACCCCCTTCCCGGTTGGTGCGGGCCCCAATCACCGAATTCACAAAGGCGATCGCTGACGACTCGCCCCAAGCCACATGCTCGCCAGCTAACGGAATATTCCCAGCTAGATAGGGCGTGCATGTGTTGGTGGCAATGGCGCCCATTTTGCGATAGGCCGCTGAAAGTTCCAACTGCCTTTTCGAAAATTCAACGGGAAAACCGATCTTTTCCCAGTTTTCGGAGTCAATCCCAATTGTATTTAACGTGGCGGGTACTTTAAAACAGGTTTGTTCACTGGCTTCCTTCACGTAATTAAGACCCGCATCGCCAGTAACCCGGTAAGATACTCCTGGAAAATGGACATTATGGATTTCGATCATCTTTTCGGCCCCGTAAATCTCACCCAATGCCACCAGGACCTTCATACATTTGCCGACCGTCTCGCCAAATTCTCCGTTAAGCATGCGTTTTTCTTCATCAGTTAGGTACATGGTATTCCCCCCTAATTCCGGTCGCTTAATGAAATGTACCGTTATCAAAGCGCCGGCTCATGATTTCGATTCGCTAATCCCGGTGGGTCTGTAAACTATGATAACTTACTCTGGCCCGAGCTTCCCGGAGAGTAGAGCCCTTTGCCAATTCCTTTTCAATTAAAGCTTCCTTAGCGGCTATCTCTTTGGCCACCGTCAATACTTCCTCGGCTTTTTCCGCCGGTACGACCAAGGCTCCGGTATCGTCACCCAGGATAATATCCCCTGGTTTCACCTGAACTCCCGATATGGCCACTGGAATATTCACTGCGTCAACTTCTACCCGGTCTTTCCCGGTAACCAGCTACAAGCCTGTGGTAAAACTAGAGTATTGTAACTGTGTGATGACCGGGACATCCCTGCATACGCCGTCAATAATCGTTCCGGCAATTTTACGTTTGGTGGCGGTGATCGACATCAAGTCACCCCAAACGGTACAGTAGGTCCGCCCACCATTATCGATCACCACGACCTGGCCGGGTTGCACATCGTCCAGAAAATCTCCGACTGTTCCTTTTACCGTGCCGCAGGGAACATAGTGGACGGTAAATGCAGTTCCGCAAACCGTAACGCCTGATACGACCGGTTTAATCCCTTCCAGCCCGCCGCGAATACCCAGACGATCCAAAGCGTCGGAAACACAACAAGTATCCATCTTTTTGAATTCATCGATTACATCTTGCGAGATTTTAACTTTTTCAGTCATTTTAAACTCCCCTTCTGGTTGGAATAGATCCGATTAGTTTCATTTATTTAGCATCTTCTCGTAGCTATACTTTTGATCTACCTCCATCATGCTTTTCCCGGCACGAATTTCGGCTATCATATTTTCCTCCTTTTGATAAAGTTCTTCAGCTTTCGCCAATACTTCATCCAGTTTTTCCTGAGGTATTACCGCAACTCCGCTTTTATCGGCGATAAAGATATCTCCTGGCCGGACTTGGACGCCGCCGAACTGAATCATCACGTTGGTGGCCTCTTCCATGATTCTTCCCCTAGCGGTAGCGACAACCGCTCCCCTAGAGTAGACGGGGAAATCGATCTCGACACAATCGTCTACATCGCGGCAAGCGCCGTCAATAATTACCCCGGATATTCCCTTCATCTTAGCGCCGTTAGCGAGAATCCCTCCCCAGCAGGAAGTATCCAAACGTCCACCGTTATCAATGACGATTACATCACCCGGCTCCGCCACGTCAATAGCTTTGACTCCCAAATGATACTGACCCTTGGTTAACCCAGCGGCGGTCATTTTAACGGTGATGGCCCGACCGCAAATCTTTTTCATGGTAGGCCATATCGGCCTGATTCCATAGGTCGCTCCTTTTAAACCTAGAGCATCCAGGGCATCGGCGACATTAGTGGTCGATAACTTTTCTAACCTGGAACGATACTTTTCATCAAATTCGGTCATAATTTCATCCCTTCTTTTTCATATTAGAATGTAACCAGCATAACTACTCCACCGATAACAACAAACGCTCCTACTATCAACCGCCAATTTAAAACCTCTTTTTTGCCTAACAAAACCATACTGGCTAAGATAGTAAACAGACCTTCTGTCGCGCCGATAGAACTAGCAATCGAAATCGGGATCATTTCCAAAGACGCAAACAAACTATATAAGGCCAATGAGGTAAATATCCCGGAAAAATATGTAGCTAACGTTGATATTTTTCAGCGCATAAGTTAGTTCCGCCCCTTTACCGCGAACCAATTGTAAGGTAATCGCGCTCAACAAGGCCACTAACGAACCAACGCTAACACCCAATAACGGATTTGGAATATAGGAAACTCCTAATTTGCGGCAAACATTGCCGCCTGCAAAAAAAAGGCTGGCTAAAAGGCCTAAAACAATACCTTTCTGAGGCAAAGTATTCTTTTTTACTTCGGATCCGGTGTTATTTGCCGAACAATTCGGCCGAGCCGGGGTCGCTTCAGGCCCGTCTACTGCTAGTCTATCCTCATTTTCAGTGGTTTCAACCGAAATGCAAACAATCCCGGCCAACACGACCATTATCCCCAACCAACTTTGTAAAGAAATCGTTTCCCTTAGTAGAAACAATCCTCCGAGAATTGCAAAGAGTGGAGTTACTATTTTTAAGATACCGGCTCGGGAAGCTCCGATACACGAAATACTGACGAAAAGTGCCCAGCGACCGGCAAAACTATTAAGAAAGCTGGCGATAACATTATAAAAAGACCAGGTAAATTTAGTTGGACTCCATCGCATCTCCAAAAATAGATTAGGAGAAAGAAAACAACTTTTGTAGTAAAGGTTCCCCGGATGGTCCTTTACTGATTATGATACGCTCATCCCATAACCGGCTAGAATCCGGATAATCCTCGCGATAATGCGTACCCCTGCTTTCTTCCCTGGCGAGCATGGCCATGGCCATAATTTCGCCAACCAACAGCCTGTTCCTTAATACCAAACTAATATCTTCCCGTAGCTGTTTTTGAACAAAATCAAGCACCTTCCGTAAACCTTGAGCAGTCCTAACTATCGTCATTTCTTTATAATATAAGTCGCTACTGGTTTGGATGGCTTCCAGCTCTTTAG
>JBLNDC010000609.1:0-7696 GCA_050261255.1 Bacteroidota bacterium | reverse complement strand
ATTATAAAGGCTTTTAACACTAAGATCAATGATTTGGTCATTGACTATGAACACCAGACTTTAACCGGCGAAGAGGCACCGGCGGCGGGGTGGATTAAAGAACTAATCAATAAAGGAACTGAGGGGCTTTGGGCCAAAGTCGAGTGGACGCCCCGAGGCGAAGAATATATCAAAAATAAGGAATATAGATATCTTTCGCCTGTTATTTTGGTCAATAAAAAGGACGGGCGTGCCATTCTGGTCCATTCGGCGGCGCTTACCAATACCCCGGCCATCGATGGGATGGTCCCCATCGTCAATTCATTAGGGGCAAACGCCCCGGAAAGTGAGGAATCAAACGAAATGGAATTACTCAAAAAGTTAGCGGCTCTGCTTGGTTTAGCGGAGACCGCGACCGAGGAGGAAATTACGGCCGCAATTACCAAGCTGAAGGATCAGCCGCCGGTCGTGGCCAACAAAGAGGTTTTAAACCTTCTGGACCTCAAGGAAGGCGCTACCCTGGATGAGACCAAGGGCGCAATTATTGCACTGAAGAATCCGTCCGGGTACGTCAAGGCCGAAGAGTTCAATGCGCTCAAAGACAAACTTGATCTCAAAGAACGGGATGAGCTGGTTAATTTGGCGCTGACCTCGGGGAAAATCACCCCGGCCCAAAAACCCTGGGCTGAAGCACAAGCCCTGAAAGACCCGGCTGGATTCAAAGCCTTTTTGGATGCCGCCCCGAGAGTTGTTCCCTTGGACAAACTGCTGGTCGGAGATCCCCCGGTAAAAGATCCGGTAGTCAGTGACGAAGTCCAGTTGAGCGTCAATAAACAGCTTGGCATCTCCGAGGAGGACTTCAAGAAGTTTAACAGTTAATCAAGCCATATCAATCAATTAGAAGGAGGACCAGTATAATGACTGCATTAGCAGAAGACCGTAATACGCCCAGAAAAGATGGGGACTTGTTAGAGTTACCAATGTCCGGAACTGTGGCGATTTTTGCGGGGGCTTTAACCTGCGTCAGTACATTGGGGAATGCGGTTCCCGGTAGGACTGACACTGATTTGAAAGCAGCCGGTCGCGCCGAAGAATCAGTAGACAATACCACCGGCGATGCCGGAGATAAAACCGTTAAGATCCGGAGGGGTGTTTTCAAATTTGAGAACGACGAAACCGATCCGGTAACCGCCGCCAATATTTTATCTGATTGTTATGTCGTCGACGATCAGACCGTAGCGGCCACTGATGGCAGCAGCACACGGAGTAAAGCGGGAAAAGTCTTAGGTGTCGAAGATGACGGGGTTTGGGTAGAAATTAGATAAAAACAGCCATAGTCTCAGTGTCGCAATAGCAAAAATTCAATCGCCAATTACTTAAAAAGGATGTGAGAATAAATGATAATCAACCAAGCCGCCCTCCAAAGTATATATCGCGGTTTCAAAACAATTTTCAACATGGCGCTTCAGGCTGCCAAACCGCTTTATACCAAAGTAGCCACTGAAGTTCCTTCCTCCACTAAAAGCGAGGAATACAAATGGCTTGGCAAAATCCCCAAGATGCGGGAATGGGTTGGCGACCGGGTCATTCAAAACCTCGGGGCGCATGACTACACCATCAAAAACAAGGATTGGGAAGTTACTATCGGCGTCGACCGGAATGATATCGAAGATGATACCATTGGGGTCTATACTCCGTTGATTCAGTCGATGGCCGAAAGCGCCAATTCCCATCCGGATGAGATTGTATTTGGTTTGTTGCCAAAAGGATTTACTGAAACCTGTTATGACAAAAAGAAATTTTTTGCCAGTGACCATCCGGTTGGCAAAGCCAAACAATCAAATCTCACGGATGCTCCTTTGAGCCATACGGCCTATGCCGCCGCGCGTGCCGCCATGATGTCGCTTACTGACGAAGAAGGCAAGCCGTTAAACATTGTTCCCAATCTGCTGGTTGTTCCTCCGGCTCTGGAGGATATGGGCCGGAAGATATTAATGGCGGAACTGATGGTTGATGGTGAGAAAGTCGTTACCAATACCTATAAAGGGACCGCCGAATTGTTGGTTGTTCCCTGGCTCGCCGCCAACCCGACCCAGTGGTTTTTGATGGACGTTTCCAAACCGATTAAACCACTCATTTTCCAACGGCGCATGAAACCGGAATTTGTGGCGCTAGATCAGCCCAATGATGAAAACGTCTTCATGAAAAAAGAGATCGTCTACGGTACCGACAGCCGTGACAATGCCGGGTTTGGACTTTGGCAGCTCGCTTACGGCTCCACCGGCGACGCCCAATAACCAAACCAACTAACTGGAGGTAAATTGAGATGTCATACTGCGTTTTGGATGACCTGAAAAAACAAGTATCGGAACAAGTTTTGGTCGGATTGACGGACGATGAATCCCTGGAGATTAAACAGGAGATCGTCGACTCGGCCATTAGAGACGCCGACGCCGAAATTAACGGTTATGCCAGGACGCAGTATGACGTCCCGTTTAATCCGGTCCCGGAAATCATCCGGAAACTTTCGGTCGATATCTCGCTTTATAATCTGTTTTCCCGGCGCGGTTTTGATAAAGATAAAGACGCCAATATCGTCGACCGTTACAAAGCTGCAATCCGCTTTTTAGAAAACCTGGCCAAGGGAGTGGTGACCGTCGGGGTCACCTCCGGCCATCCGGCTCCGGCTCCCCCGCAGGGAGTTGAAATCAAAAGCGATACCCGGATTTTCTCCCGTGATTCCATGAAAGGGTTTTAAGACTATGAAGCTTGAGCTGAGCGGTGAAGATTGGGGCAAGTTTCATCAATGTTTAACTAGACTGATTGGATTTAACTTCACCGGCCTCCACCAAGAAGTCGGCGAATACATGGTCGAAACAACCAAGGAAAGATTTCGGGCCGGTATCGGTCCGGACGGGACATCCTGGAAACCTTCGATCCGTGCCAGAGAAGAAGGCGGAAAGACCATGATGGACTCCCGCAGACTATATAATTCATTGACCTACCGGGCTGGTCTGGACCAAGTTGAAATCGGGACCAATGTGAAATACGCCACTACCCATCAACCCGATGGCCGGGATGAAACAGTTATAAAACCGAAACGAGTTAAAGCGTTAAGATTTAGAATTGCTGGCCGGTGGGCCACTAAAAAAGAAGTCCGGATTCCCAAACGTGAATTTTTAGGAATCAACGATGAAGATCGACAAGAAATCGTCCAAATTGGATTAGAGCGAATCGAGGAGGCTACCCGCAAATGATCGCCTACTGCCGGAATTATCTAGTCGGCATCTTGAAAAACACCGTTCAAATCCCGCCGACGGCGGTATTTACCAAAGCGGAAGACGCTTCAAGATATAAAGGACTGATTTTTGCGCTGGTGACCCCGGAACGTGAGAGACTGCAAAAAGACGGTACTAGAGTTGCCAAGGAAGATGATTTAGAAAACAATCAACGGCGCTACCGGTACCGATTATATAAATCAACCTTGCCGGTTGTAGTCACTATCGTGGCCAAGGATTTGGACCAGGCTGAGACTTTTCGACAAAGATTTATCAAAGGATTGGGTTTCAGCTTTAAGGACCCAGAAGGGAACGCCATTGAAATTGAAGCCACCGGTTGTCTGACTATCGAAGAAGAAAGCATCCAGAACCCTAGAGAGGGTTATGAAATTACCGTTCAATTCACCGGAGGCATTTATCAGGATCAGATTAGGACGCTGGTTTCGACTGATATAGATCCGGAAACAGAAACCAAATGATAAAGGAGGTGTACACTGTGGCTGACAAAGTGACGGGAACCAAACCGGAAAAGACTGAAGAACTTACCATCGAAGAATTGGCAGCAAAGCTAAAAGTAAAAGCATGGATTATCCGCGGAATGATGGTCGCATATAACTGGGGAGCCGGAAAACGGTTAACCGAAAAGGAGTTCCTAGCTAAAAAGGATGCCTGGCTGAAAGGCCCGATGTGCAAATCATGAATGAATATCAATTGACGGAAATCCGATGGTATTGGATTTATGGCTTTTTATTCGGAATCGGTTTTCCGGAAGAAGACATGATTGATTTCTATTTTGGCATCTTTGCCATATCATTACGATTTTCAAAGAAAGCGCAGGTGAAATAAGTGTTACCAGATGTAAGAGTTAAAATTACCGATGGCGGTTTGGGAATCCTCCCCCCTTCCCTGGCCGGGAAACACGCTAAAGTCGGTGTCTGTTCGCTTGGTAATGTCAATGAAATTGTGATCCTGACGGATCGGGACCAGGTTGCCGGCGCGCTCGGTACTGGACCATTGGCGAATGCCTGTTATGACCATCTTACCGAAGGCGGCCTAGTTTATGCAGTAAGGGCCGCTGGGGATGTCGCCGGTGAAATTGGAGAAATCACCAAAACCGGGACTGGTACGGGAAATATGACTGCCGCCGGTTCGCCATTGGATAACTATCAGATTATCGTGGAAATACTGGACGCCGGTGGATTGAATGTCGCAACATTTCGATACACCCTTGATGGCGGGGATACCTATTCGCCAAAAATCACCGTGCCCACTGCTGGGACGTATGTCATCAGCGGGACCGGGATTACCTTGACGTTTACCATTGAAGAAGGGACTCCTTTTGCCGCCGGTGACAAGTATTCGTTTAATCCGACCGCTCCCCAAGCCAGCATTAACTCAATTAATGCTGCAATCGACGCATTATTAAATTCCAATTACACCTATGAAAAGATTCATGTGGTCGGTCCAAGCGATAACAGCGTATGGGCGGCGCTAGATATCCGAGCTAAGGACGCTGAAAGCAATTTCCGGTATATTAGTATTTTAGCCGAAGCGCGCGGGCCTAACGCAGGGGAAACAGTCGACCAATGGGTCGCGGCTTTGTTGGAGATGCGTGCCAGTTTTGCATCAACCAGGGTGCAAGTCTGCGCCGGTCGGTTTGAACTAGTGGACGCTTTTAGCGGGTTACTGGTTGACCGGAATGGAGCCGGAATTTACAGCGGTCGGGTAGCCGCTCTGCCGGTCCAGTCGTCACCTGGTAAAGTAAATGTAGGACCGCTGCCGGGGATTGTCAAACTTATGCCCACCGGCATCAATGAAGGTCATATCCAGACCCTAGACGAAGCCGGATTCATCACCTTCCGGCAATATGTGGACCTTAACGGGTTTTACATTACCAATGGCCGAATGATGGCGGAAGTAATCTCCGATTATCAATTTGAGGAAACCCGCCGGACAATGGATAAGGCTTGCCGGAATTGCCGGATTGCCGCATTAGCGTTTGAACACGGCGAGCTTGAAATTAACGAGGACGGCTCCATCAATGAAGGCAGCCTGAGAAGTTTTGAGGCCCATCTGCAAGTGCCACTCGACCAGATGAAAGCTGATAAGGAGGTCTCCGGTAGTAAAATCAGCATTGATCGGAATCAAAATATACTAAGCACTTCCAAGCTTAAAGCCAAACTCCGAATAATACCGATTGCCATTATGAGGGAAATTGAACTGGACATTGGCTTGGAAAATCCGTTTATAACCAGCAATTCCTAGTAACGATAACCGATTGGTTATCTATTTAAAGGGGTGAAAAATGTGATTAACGGCAAGAAGTTTTCGTGGGAAGACATATCAGTCAACCTTCCCCAGGGAACAGCCATCGACATCGACTCCATCGAGTATTCCGACAAGAAAGAAGACGAGGAGATTTACGGCAAAGGATCTAATCCGACAGGATGGGGCTCCGGCAACTATTCAGCTGAAGGGAAAATGACTCTCAAGCGGGAGGAACATGAAAAGCTCACCACAGCCCTAATCGCTCTCGGTTCAAAATCGATTTACCAACATAAGCCGTTTCCCATTGTGGTCAATTACGCCAATGACGATCAACCGATCGTGACAGATGTGCTTAGGAGTTGCAAACTCACCGCCAACAGTACAGGCCCCAAACAGGGCGACAAATCGGAGAATGTGGAGGTGTCTTTTAAAATCCTCGGAGGCATCGTTTGGAACGGCAAAGAGGCCAATATTTAACCATTAATAATTTGGAGGTATGAAATATGAATCAAGCTACAAAAGACCCTGAAAACACCCAAAAAGCAACTCCCGATCTGGATGCCCAGATCAAAGAGTGGAAGGCCAAATATGGCGACATCTATGATTTAAGCATCGACGATCCGGAGGAATGTCCGGAACTGGCCGATAAACGAATCATCTGTCGCCAACCGGGCCGCACTCATATGTCGCGGTTCGTCAAAGAGATCGCTTCTGGCGGGGATGCGCTCAAAGCGCAGAACAATTTTTTCTATGACTGCCTGCTCTATCCTGACGCTGAAGTGATTAAACAGGCGACCGACAAAAAACCGGGCCTAATTATCGCCCTGGGTAATACGCTTCAAAAACAAACCGGGATCAACCAGGTTTTTACCGTGAAGAAGTTGTAAAACGGCTGGAAGCCTTAAAAGACAACTTCTTTGAATACACGGAATTAATGATTCAATATTGGCTTGGGTTGACACCAGAACAAATTGAAACATTAAATGATAATGAGTTTTATAAAAAGGCGGCCCAGGCTGAATATTTGAAGGAGATTGAATCGGAGATAGTACGGGATGGAGTTTTGAAAGCGCTGGAATGTATCAAAATTGAATAAGGGGGATGAGAATTACTTGTTCCCGTCCCCCGCCGCTTTTGCCGCTGCCTTTGCTTTCAATCTGGCCCGTTCTTTTGTCCAACCGTCGGCAAAAGCATTGACACTACATTGAAGTATTTCAAAGATGCTTACGCAAATAAAAAGCAATAAAGGAATTAGATACCTAATTGTCAGATAAACGATGGCGATCACTGCGCCGATACCCCAAAATATGATAAACACGGACATGGGACCACCTCCTATGTTTTAAGAATAAACCCGGAAAGGAGGAACGTCAAGTGAATTCCCTTTATGAATTGGCAGTCATATTCTCAGCGATTGACCAAATGACCGGACCGGTCAAAAAGATATTCGGCGGCATTAAAAATTATGAAAATATGATTACCAAAGGCAAAGGTATGTATGAATACGGGAAGCAACTTGGCGTCTCCTCCGCTCTGGCCCAAAACGCGTCTGACCAGATGATCGGGGCATTAAACTCTCTAATGGGGCCGACGATTGAAATTGAAGATTCGCTAGCCAACTTGAGGACGGTTACCACCTCGACCATGGGGAATATACAGCAATCAATGGCGGTCGCTAGGAAGGAAGCAGTAAACTGGGCAAAGCAGCATAGCGATTCGGCGAAGATATTTCTTGATGCCAGCACTATTATTGCCGGGGCTGGGCTAAATGATATTCAAGCGATTGAAGGAACCAGAGTCGCGCTGACCATGGCTAAGGCGACTTTTGGAGAAGCCGGAGAAGCGGCTGAAATAATGGGTGTGTTATATAACAATGTCGCCGATAAAGCCAAAGATGTCCGTACAGAAATGACAAAGCTTGGCGATGTGGTCACAGTTACCCAGCAGCTCTTCCAGATTAAAAACATGTCGCAGTTGGCAGAAGGGTATAAATATGCCGTGCCTGCTGCTAAAATGTATAAAATCAGTATCCAGGAAGTTAGCGCCGCCCTCGGTATGTTAAACACCACCGGGTTGGCAGGAGGTCAAGCAGGTACCGCCTTTAACGCTACAATGCGGCAAATGATAAAGGCATCGCAAGAGCTTGGTTTTGAAATTGCCAGAACGAGTGA
>JBLNDC010000608.1:0-6671 GCA_050261255.1 Bacteroidota bacterium | reverse complement strand
TCGACCAAAAAACTTCTTTGATCAAACGGGCGGTGGCTTCCCCGCCGCCACCTTCCGCCAGCTTAATTTTGATCCCCATTTATTTCACTCCGGTAATAAAAATGAGCGGCGCAAGACCCTTCGACTGAAACCATGCAAGGCCCGACCGGGCTTTCCGGGGTACAGGCGCCGCCGAAAAACGGACATTCTTCAGGCATGGCTTGTCCGATCAAAATCTCGCCGCAACGGCAACCCAACGGCTCTTCCGAAGGGATTTCCGTCAAACCAAACCGTTTTCTGGAGTCATACTTAGCGTAATCATCCGCCAGGCCCAGACCGGAATTCCCGATTAAACCCAAGCCCCTCCATTCGGCGTCCTCGGGTTTAAAGATCTCCCATAAAAGCTGCTGGGCCAATCGATTACCGTCATCAGTCACTACATTGGCATATTTATTTTCTAGTTCAGCCCGGCCCGTGCTGATCTGTTTCAATAACGCGATGATACCCAGCCAAATTTCCTCCGGTTTAAACCCGGTTATTACCGTAGGTAACCGGTATTGGTCCGCCAAAAAGCGGAACGCCTCCGCGCCGGTAATCACGCTCAGGTGTCCGGGGGCGATCAAACCTTGGATTTTAACTTCGGGACTGCTAAGTAATACCTCCAGTGCGGGCTTTAAGACTTTAAAAGCAGGCAATACTGAAAAATTACGAATTTTTCTTCGCCGGGCTTGCTTCACCGCTAAAGCAATCACCGGAGCGGTCGTCTCAAAACCAACGCCTAAAAAAACCACTTCCTCTTGGGGGTTGGCCTGAGCGATCTCCAAAGCGTCCAATGGCGAATAAATCACCCGGATCTTTGAGCCTTCCGCCCTCGCCTGAGATAAATTGGCGGTGTTGCCCGGAACCCGCAATAAATCTCCGAAAGTGGTAATGATTAGTTTCGGTTCCCGGCTGAGCCGGATCGCTTGTTCAATATACCCGCTGCCGGTGACGCAAACCGGGCAGCCCGGTCCCGATAGTAAACGGACCCCGGGCGGCAGCATCTGATGAATCCCAGCCCGGCGGATCGCGTGAGTATGGGTCCCGCAGATCTCCATCAGAGTGCATTTGAGATTAGCAAAATCAGCCCGGACCTTGTCCACATATTTAATTTTTTCTTGCCGAAGCGAACCACTCTTACCCTCTTGCCTCATTTATTTCGCCTCTTTTAAAATCGTGCTCGTGCTCAGTGAAAGCGGTGCTCGTAATCGTAATCGTTTTGATCAACTGATAATCGTAAAAAACCATCCATGCCTCAACCTTCTTGATTAATCATCTCTTTCTTTAAAAATCTCCTCGAATAGCTTGAGCGTCTCTCTAGCATCGTCAGGGGGAACGATTTGTATGGCGCATCCGGCATGGACCAGCACATAATCGCCTATTTTCGCTTCCGGAACCAGGCTTAAATCGGCGATCCGGACCGCTCCGGAAAAGTTAACCTCTCCTTTGATCCCTTCTATCTTCACGATCTTACCGGGCACTGCTAAACACATCGTCAATTCCCCTTTCAATCATCAAGCTGCCGAACCAAGCCTGGCCCAAGGCGATCCCCCCGTCATTCATCGGGACCACTTCCGGGACAAAGACTTTAAAACCTTGTCGCTCCAAACTTTCCCAGGTCAAATCCAGTAGGAACCGGTTCTGGAAAACGCCCCCGCTAAGAGCCACTTGATCGGTTCTAGCTTCTATTCGTAAACGGAGACAAACCTCAGTAATCAAAGCGGCAATCGTCCGGTGAAACTTAGCGCTGATCGCGCCGGCGCTAAGACGTCCCAGATCTTGGCAGACTTGTTTTAGGATTAAGCCGGGGTCAATTTCCAACTTGTCGCCAACCGTGGAAACTTTGAATTGGTACGCTCCGGAAAAGCCGAGGTCGGCTTGATGTTCAAACCAGACCGCAGCTTCACCTTCATAGGAAACCTCCTTGATATTTCCGGTCACGGCGGCTGCGGCGTCGAAAAACCTACCCATGGAGGAAGTTTCCGGCGCGTTAATCCCTTGTTTGATCGCCATCCGTAATACAGGCCATTTTAGGCTGAGTCCGTTTTGAGCCAACCAATCTTCGAGGTACTCCGGCGCTGCCATATCCAAATAAGCGGCAGCCATCCGCCAGGGTTCCCGGATTGCAGCTTCGCCGCCCGGTAAAGGATAATACTTGAGCTGCCCCTTTCTCTCCCAACAACACTCCGCGCCGGTAAAAAATTCACCGCCCCAAATTTTGCCGTCAGTCCCGTAACCGGAACCATCCAAGGCTACCCCGATGATCGTCCCTTTAATTTGCTGGTTTGCGATTACGCTTCCCAAATGGGCTAGATGATGTTGGACTCCAACCGTTTTCAACCCGGATCCAAGCGCATAGTTGGTCGAGTTATAATCCGGATGGAGATCGTGGACTGCATAATGGGGTTCACATCCCAGTAAACGTTGGAAACGGGCGATGGTTTCCCGGTAACTCAAATAAGCGGTGAAGTTGTCCAAATCCCCTTGATGAGCGCTTAAGTAAACCCGGTCCTCCTTTGTCAAGGCGAAAGTGTTCTTTTGTTGCGCTCCGCAGGCCAATAACGGGACTAAAGCCCGGCCTACTTTGATCGGCGCCGGAACATAACCGCGGGAGCGTCGGATTCCGATAGTATGCTCTTTTTGGACCTTGACGACCGAATCGTCGCAACGCCAGTATATTTTCCGATCGTGTACCAGAAAGCCGTCGACCATTGGACCTAAGGTTTCAAAAGCCACAGCGTTGTCAATCGTTAAAGGTTCCCCGGAGCGGTTTCCGCTGGTCATCACTAAAGCCGTTAATGATTCATCAAATAATAATAACTGAATTCCCGTATAAGGCAAGAATGCCCCAATCTCCCTTAAGCCGGGATTTACATCCCCGGCTAGGGGGCTCCCCTGTTTCCGGCTGAGTAATACGATCGGCCGGACCGGGTCAAGTAGCAACCGTTCTTCCGCTGCGGAAACCAGGCAATGTTCTTTTAAGGCCTCCAGATCCCGAAAGAGGACCGCAAATGGCCTCCGGTCCCGATCTTTTAGCCTTCGCAATCTCCCGACTGCCGTCTCGGAAAAAGCGTTCACCGTCAGATGGTAACCACCGATTCCCTTGATGCCTAAGATACCGCCTGATTTTAATATCCGGCTGGCGCCCCGCTGGGGATCTTCGGCTAACCTTTGGCCTTGGGAGTCGGCGAGCCACAGCACAGGCCCGCACTGGGGGCAAGCGATGGTCTGAGCGTGAAAACGGCGATCCGTATAATCGCTGTATTCGGCTTGGCATCGCTCACACAGCCGGTAACCGGCCATGGTAGTTCGTTCCCGGTCAAAGGGCAGGTCTTCGATAATGGTAAAACGAGGGCCGCAAATAGTACAGCTATTAAAGGTATGCCGGTAGCGCCGGTCGTTTTCGTCGTAGAATTCCCTTAGACAATCGGGGCAGATCCCTTGGTCGGGGAGGGGCGAACCGGAGATCTCCCCCGCTTTGCTGGGGATGATTCGGAAATCAACCTCTGTTTGACGGAGCGGTACTACTGAAGTGTGAATCGTGTCGACTCTTGCAGCTGAAGGTGGTTGAGTTTCGATTTCATTCAAAAACAACCGTAGATCATCGGTAGTGCCTTCCACCTCAAGCTCGACTCCGGACGAATTATTCCTGACCCACCCCTTGAGATTGTTTTTTCGGGCCAAACTATACAAAAAGGGACGGAAACCCACCCCTTGCACTAAACCTGTAATTAGCAACCGCCAACGTTCCATGGTTGACTAGCCCTCTTTCTCAAGTGCGGCGATGGTTTGTTCCAACCATTCGGCCCAAACCTGTAGGCCGCTCCCGGTCTTACAAGAAACTTCAAAGATGGGCAGGCCCGGTTTGAGGGCTTCAATCCCCCGGTGGAACCGGGCCGAGTCAAAATCCACGAACGGCTGTAAATCCATTTTATTAAGGACCACCGCGTCGGCTCCCTGAAAAATATCTGGGTATTTAAAAGGTTTGTCATCCCCTTCGCTGACGCCGACCATTACTACCCGGGCGGATTCTCCCAAAGGGAAACCGGCGGTGCAGATCAGGTTACCGACGTTTTCAATGATTAGTAGCGTACCAGGTTCCGGATGAAAATCTTCCAATGCCTTGGCTATCATCGGCGCTTCCAGGTGGCAGCCGCCCTCGGTGTTGATTTGAAAAGCGGATATCCCCAATGAATTTAGCAAATCCGTATCGATACTGGATGCCGGATCGCCTTCGATCACGGCGACCCGCCGTTTAAAGAACGAAGCCGTATTCCGGATTAAACTGGTTTTACCGGCCCCCGGGGCAGCCAGTAAATTAAGGACGGTTAAGCCCCGTTCTTTGAATAATTTGCGGTTGGCTGCGGCTAATCCGGCCTCATGGGCGAACAAATCTTGTTCGATATTAATCTCCATTATTCCACCTCAATACTTTCCACAAAACATTCCCGGCCGGCCTCCGTCAGCCTGCCTAACCCCCCGCAGTTCGGACAGTTAAAGTCCTGGGGGCTCTTTTCAAATTGTCGTTCGCAGGCCGGACAGAAAAGCATAGCCTTGCTTTTTTTGAATTCCAACTCCGCCCCGGCGGCGATTGTATCCCGGGCCGACAGTTGAAAGTAATAGGCGACACAATCTTCGATAATACCGGATAGCTCTCCGATATTTACTTTAATCTTGGTTATTCTTTGGGCTTGATGCTTCTCCGCCTCGGTCAAGACCAATCTTAACAATTTTTCAGTCAAAGCCAACTCATGCATTGGTGTTTTTTCGTCCGATCATAACCCGATCCCAGCCAGCCAGATCAGCCTTTGACTCAGTAACAAACCCCGCATCCCTAAACAAATCCTCCAAGGATTTACGCTGATCGAAGCCGTGCTCGACGGCGATTATCCCATCGGCTTTCAATAGTTTTCGAGCTTGGGGTAATAACTTACGGTAGAGATCGAGGCCGTCCGGCCCTCCATCCAGAGCCAACAACGGTTCTTGGCGCACTTCAGGCTGAAGAGAACCGATTTCAGCCGACGGAATGTAGGGAGGGTTGGACACAATTAGATCAAATTCGACACCGGAACCGGCTGCCGGCTCCAATAAGTCTCCATTCAAAAACCGAATCTGTTGCTCCACTCCCAGTTGGACGGCGTTAGCTTCGGCCACGTCCAAAGCTCCGGGAGAAATATCAGTCGCATACCAGCTGCTGCCGGGGAGTAGTTTGGCGAGGGAAATCACGATGATTCCGCTTCCGGTTCCGACATCGACCCCGGTTATTTCCATACGGCCTTTAACCGCTTCTACAACCGCTTCCACCAGCAATTCAGTCTCGGGACGGGGAATCAATACCGCCGGATTAATCTGAAATTCCCAACTTAGAAAAGATTTCCGCCCCGTTAAATAGGCAAGGGGCCAGCCTTGGACCCTTTTCACTATTACTTCCCGGTATTGCTGGATTTCAGCCGGTTCCAAAGGCCGGTCCCATTCGGAATAGAGTTTGACCCGGGGGAGCTTCAAAACTGCCGCCAGAAGCAGATCTGCTTCCAGCCTTGGGTTAGGCAGGCCTCTTTCTTTGAAGAAAGGAACTGTTTTAGTGATAATACTCCCGATAGTCAAATTATTGATCGACATTTTTTAACCGTTCCGCCTGATCGGCCGTGATTAACGGTTCAATCACTTCGTCCAGGTTCCCTTCGATGATCGAATCCAAATGATATAAAGTTAAATTAATCCGGTGATCGGTCAGCCGGTTTTGCGGAAAATTATAAGTCCGGATCCTTTCGCTCCGGTCGCCGGAGCCGACCATGCTCCGCCGGGCGTCGGCCATCTCTTGATGTTGTTCGCTTTGAAATTTGTCCAACAACCGCGCCCGTAGCACCTTCATGGCTTTCTCTTTATTTTTAAGCTGTGATTTTTCGTCCTGACAGGTAACCACCAAACCGGTGGGAAGATGGGTAATCCGGACCGCCGAGTCCGTGGTATTAACGCACTGGCCGCCGTGGCCTCCCGCTCGGAAAACATCGATCCGGAGATCATTGGGGTTAATCTCCACTTCAACCTCTTCCGCTTCAATCAAAACAGCGACTGTGGCGGCTGAGGTATGGATCCTTCCGCCGGCTTCCGTCTCAGGGACCCGCTGCACCCGGTGGACCCCGCTTTCAAATTTGAGCCTGCTATAAACCTGGTCACCCTCGATCATAAAGATGATCTCCTTAAAACCGCCCAGATCCGACTCGCTGCCGCTTAAAAGCTCGACCCGCCAACCCTTGGACTCGGCATATCGGGTATACATCCGGAAAAGATCGCCGGCGAAAAGCGCTGCTTCTTCCCCGCCGGTCCCAGCTCGGATCTCGATGATTACATTCTTCTCATCATTCGGGTCCTTCGGCAATAATAGCAGTTTTAGTCTTGCGGTAAGCCGCTCTTCTTCCTTTTCTAACTGTTCAATCTCGGCTTTTAATAACTTGGCCGAGTCTCCGCTCTCATCTTGCAACATCTCGGTAGCAGTATCCAAGTCAGCTTTCACCCGTTTGTATTCCTGGAAGGTTTCAACCAGTTCGCTGATGGATGAATGGGCTTTAGCCAGTTTTTGAAAGAGCGACTGGTCGGCAATGACCTTTGGATCGCTGAGCTGGCTATTTAACTCTTGATATTTTTCTTCAATC
>JBLNDC010000607.1:0-4607 GCA_050261255.1 Bacteroidota bacterium | reverse complement strand
TCGAATCTTTGTCCGCTTATGCGCGGCAATTTTTAGGACAAATGGATAAACCCGATTTGGACTATATCGAAGGTCTTTCGCCGGCGATCTCCATTGATCAGAAGACAACCAATAATAACCCAAGGTCCACTGTAGGGACAGTTACCGAAATCTACGATTATTTGCGGCTTTTATTCGCCAGGATCGGACGGCCTCATTGCCCCGAATGCCATAAACCGATCCAACAGCAAACAGTAGAACAGATCGTTGATCAGGTGATGGCGATGGCGGAGGGGACTAAATTTATGGTTCTCGCTCCACTAGTCCGGCGGAGAAAGGGCGAGTATGAAAAGCTATTTGAAGACTTGCGCCGGGACGGTTATGCCCGGGTCCGGGTTGACGGCGAGGTCCACGATTTAAGCGAGTCAATCAATTTGGAAAGATATAAACAGCATACGATTGAAGCAGTCATTGACCGGTTGGTCATTAAACCGGAGATCCGGCAAAGATTGGCCGATTCATTGGAATTAGCGCTAAAAATGGCAAAAGGATTGGCAACCGTTAGTGTAATAGCAGGGGAGGATTATATCTTCAGCGAGAAATTCGCTTGCCCGGATTGTGGTTTCAGTTTTGAAGAGCTTGCGCCGCGGATGTTCTCGTTTAACAGTCCTTACGGTGCTTGTCCCGATTGCGACGGGTTAGGTTTTAAAATGGAGATCGATCCGGAATTGGTGATCGATAAAGAACTCTCTTTGAACCAGGGAGGGATCAAAGCTTGGAGCTCCGATGAAGAATCCTGGTCCCTTCAATATCTTCGTTCAGTGGCCCGCAAATACGGTTTAGATCCCGATCGGCCTTTAAAAGAGGCTACCGCTAAACAGCTGGAGGTTTTGTTATACGGTACCGGAAACGAGAAAATCGATATTCATTATCAAGGCCAGGATCGAGAATTCAGGCATATGGCCGCTTTTGAGGGAGTAGCCCATAATTTGGAACGCCGTTATCGCGAGACCCAATCGGAATATATGCGTCGCGAGATCGAACGTTATATGTCCAATAAGCCTTGCGCTACTTGTCAAGGGGCTCGTTTGAAAAGGGAGAGCCTCTCGGTTTTGGTGGGCGGGATCAATATTAGTCAGTTGACCGCTTATTCCGTGATCGAAGCGAAGCGATTCGTAAATAACCTGGATTTGACTCCTCGGGAAGAAGCCGTAGCCAGGATGATTTTGAAAGAAGTAAACGAACGTCTGGGGTTTCTGATCAATGTCGGTTTGGATTATCTAACTCTGGACCGATCGGCGGGGACTCTTTCCGGAGGGGAAGCACAACGGATTAGATTAGCGACTCAGATTGGGTCGTCGCTGGTGGGGGTTCTTTATATCCTGGATGAACCCAGCATTGGATTGCACCAACGGGATAACCGGCGGTTAATTCAAACCTTAAAAGGGTTACGCGATTTGGGAAATACGGTAATAGTGGTTGAGCATGACGAAGACATGATTCGAGAAGCGGATTTTATCGTCGATATCGGCCCGGGGGCTGGGGTCCATGGCGGTAAGGTGGTTACCGCCGGAACATTGGAAGATGTGCTTAATGAACCCGAATCCATCACCGGACAATATTTATCCGGAGAAAAACAGATTTCAGCGCCTAAAAAAAGACGGAAACCTAATGGGAAATATTTGGAGATCAAAGGCGCGACTGAGCATAATTTAAAAGGGATTGACGTGAAAATCCCGTTAGGTTTGTTTGTCTGTGTCACCGGCGTCTCCGGTTCAGGCAAGAGCACCTTGGTAAATGATATATTGTACCCGGTGGCGGCGACTAAGTTAAATAAGGCAACAACTTTACAGCCTGGAGCCCATCAGAAGATTCTCGGTTTGGAGCATTTGGACAAGGTAGTGGATATCGATCAATCTCCTATCGGTCGGACCCCAAGGTCCAATCCGGCGACTTATACCGGGGTTTTTGACCTGATCCGGGATCTGTTCGCCCAGTCGCCCGAAGCCAAGATGCGCGGCTATCAGATGGGCCGGTTTTCCTTTAACGTCAAGGGCGGCCGCTGCGAGGCCTGCTCCGGAGACGGGATTATCAAAATTGAAATGCATTTCCTCCCGGATGTTTATGTTCCATGCGAGGTATGCAAGGGGAAACGTTATAACCGGGAAACGTTGGAGATTAAATATAAGGGGAAGACCATCGCCGAAGTTCTGGAGATGACGGTGGAAGAGGCGTTGGAGTTCTTTTACAATATTCCGAAGATTCGCCGCAAGTTACAAACCTTGTTCGATGTAGGGTTGGGCTACATCAAACTCGGCCAGTCAGCCACCACCCTTTCCGGGGGTGAGGCCCAACGGGTCAAATTAGCCACCGAACTTTCCCGGCGTTCCAACGGAAAGACACTCTACATTCTCGATGAGCCGACTACAGGGTTGCATTTTGCCGACACCCATAAGTTGTTGGAAATGCTACAAAGGTTGGTGGAGGCCGGCGATACGGTGTTAGTGATTGAGCATAATTTGGATGTGATTAAGACCGCCGATTATCTGATTGATCTCGGCCCCGAGGGAGGGGAACGAGGAGGTCAAGTAGTGGCTACCGGGACTCCGGAAGAGATTGCTTGCAACCTTAACTCATATACGGGACAATTTTTAAAACCATTGGTGTTAAAGGAGAAGGTTTCGGCAGGGTAAATTATAAATCAAAGCATATTTTAATATCTTGTCACGGGACCGCCGGAAAATGCGGTCCTTTTATTAGATTGTACCTTTGTCACCCCTAGATGCGGCAGAGCATAAGCTAAAGAAAACGGGGAGATAGAGGGAATTATTGTGGTCAAATTTTTAGCGCAGTTTAATATCGTATTGGTCGGTATTATTTGCAGTTTGGGGACGGGATTGCTGACCGGGCTCGGCGCTTTGCCTATTTTCGTTAAAACGAATATTTCCCGTAAATTACTTGATTGTTTATTGGGTTTCGCAGCCGGAGTGATGCTGGCGGCGACTTCCTTCAGTCTAATCATTCCGGCAATCGCCAGCGCAGGCCGGGGAGTCAAAGGCGCCACCGTAACATTGATCGGAATTTTACTCGGAGGAATATTCGTCGACCGGATCGATCATTATTTTCCCGATACCAACCTTTATCGCGGGCCGGGATCAAATCATGATAACTTAAGAAAAATATGGTTATTCGCTTTGGCGATTACGATTCATAATTTTCCGGAGGGGTTAGCGGTTGGAGTTGGTTTCGGGGACGGGAATATCGCTAGGGGATTGAGCTTGGCTATTGCCATCGGGCTCCAAAACATGCCGGAGGGATTGGCGGTAGCCTTACCGTTTATCCGGGAAGGGTTCCCGGTAGCAAAAGCTTTTTGGATCGCGCTGCTTACCGGTATGGTGGAACCGATCGGCGGTTTAATAGGCGTAGGTTTAGTAAGTATCGCTAGACCGCTTTTACCGTTGATGCTTTCCTTTGCCGCCGGCGCCATGTTATTCGTGATTAGCCATGAGATTATTCCGGAGACCCATAAGGAAAACAGCTCCAAGCTGACAACCCACTCGTTGATTATCGGGTTCGTGATTATGATGTTCTTGGATAATGTATTGGGATAACTGGGTAGATAATAACTGAAGATGATAGATAAAAACCCGAATCAAGAAGGATTCGGGCGAAAAGGATTCGAATTTAACCCTTATTTATTCAAATTGATCATCGGAACGCTATTATCACCGAGAATTGTCTGCGGTAGTTTTCCGTCCCACTTTTCGATCCATTTTAATTCGACGACTTCTTTAGAGGTATTCACTTTTAACAATCGTTGTTTTTCGGCCTCAGCCTGAGCTTCCAAAATGGTCCGTTCTTTATCTTGTTCAGCTTGTTCACGACGGTATTGAGCGGTTTTGATTTTTTGCTCTTCAATTTGTTTTTCTTCAACTACCCGGTTAAATTCAGGCGAAAAGTCAATATCCTGAATATTAACATCTTCGAGAACGATATAATAGTTTGCAAGTTTGCTTTTGAGGGAGTCAAAAATAAGCTGTTTAACTTCATGACGTTTTACGATAACCTCTTCCACCTTGTATTTGGCGGTAGCGGCTTTGGTGCACTCTTGAATTGCAGGTATAATTACCTTATGAACAAAATCACGGCCGATTTTCGAATATAACTCGGGAATCTTTGAGGAATCCAAGTGATAGTTGACAACTGATTCTACAATCACCAATTGCAAATCTTGGCTGGCTCCTTCGGAACGTTGTGCTTCACGTTGGGTTTTAATATCAAAAACAATTACGGAAGATAAGGGGTTTTTAAAATGGAGGCCATTTTCGGCATAGCGCTGTACTGAACCGAATAAGACTTCAACGCCTACTTCACCGGGATTGATTACGTAAAACATCGTAGTTAACGATATGACGATAAAGATAATGATTCCACCGATACCGGCATAGCGTAAGATTGAAGTACGGATTTTATTTTGTTCCCTACTATTTAGTAGGTTGGCGGCTAATAAAAGCATAAGACCGATTATTAAAGCAAATATTGCAAAACCCAAATTTGCTCACTCCTTTTTGAGTTGATCTTATCTTTTATTTTCGGTAATTTCTATTAATATCCTTAATTTATCTTAG
>JBLNDC010000606.1:0-6361 GCA_050261255.1 Bacteroidota bacterium | reverse complement strand
AATCAGGCGTTAAATCATTACGATATGACCGTTTTTACCATGAAGTTAATCACGACCAAACCTGATAAAGGCGGGGCGCTTTGGCGATTGGAAACCAGCAAAGGAACCCGGAGTCTGAAGTTGCTGCACCGACCCCCGGCCAGGAGCCTCTTCAGCATCGGCGCCCAGGATTATCTCTCCCGGCGTGGCGCCCGGGTGCCGCCCCTGGCGCCGACTAAAAATGGGAAGTTATATGTGGAATTAGGGAACAAATTATGGATTGTCAACACTTGGATTAAACCTTTGACTCAGGCTTCCAAGATTAATCTGGATGGAGCCGAGAAACTCTGTTATGGACTGGGGGAGTTTCATAAGCTGTCCCGGGGTTACCGGCCGCCGCTCGGAGCTGAAAAGCCGTCGCGCTTATCCCGTTGGCCTGAGTATTATCAAAAAATCATTAATAAGATCAATTGGTTTAGAGTTTTGACCCAAGCATACAAAGATATGCCCGCCAGCGCCTATTTATTGTCGGTTGTGGATCAATTTGAAACACAAGCTAAAGAGGGTTTAAAGCGTCTCCAGCAATCGGCTTACAGCAAATTAGCGGCCCGGGGCGAAAAGTATTGGGGACTGGTCCACCAGGACTATGGTTGGTCCAATGGCCAGCTGGGCCAGGGCGGGGTCTGGATCATCGACCTGGACGGGGTGGCCTTCGATCTGCCCATCCGTGACCTGCGCAAATTGATTACCAGCACCATGGATGATTTGGGAGAATGGAAACTGAAATGGATTAAAGGAATGATCAGCGCTTACCATCAAGCTAATCCGATTGAACCCGATCTCTATGAAGTCCTCTTAATCGACTTGGCTTTTCCTAATGAATTTTACAAACATTTGAAAGAAATGCTTTATAACCCGGCCGCATTTCTAAATTCCAATACCGCGAGGCTAATAAAACGATTAGTGAAAATGGAGGAGAGTAAGCATTCGGCTTTGAAAGAATTGAGCAACTGGAAAGGAGGACGATCATGAAAGCGTTAATGATTGCCACTGAAAAATTACCGGTCCCGCCGATTCACGGCGGAGCCATTCAAACCTATATTGCCGGAGTAGTTCCAATGCTTGCCGAAGAATATGAGTTAACGCTTTTAGGCCGAACCGATCCGGCGCTTCCTAAAAGCGAAACCATTGGGAAGATTCATTACGAACGGGTTCCTTGCGGCGGTGATTTCAAAAAATACCGTCAGGAAGTAGTCAATTTTCTGAAGAATAGATCTTTTGATCTAATCCACATTTTTAACCGCCCCCGTTTGGTAAAAGCCGCCCGGGAAGCGGTCCCTAACTCCCGGATCATCCTGAGTATGCATAATGATATGTTCAATCCGGAAAAAATCGCTCCCGCCGAAGCGTCCTTCGCCATTGATAATGTGGAGCGGATCATTACCATCAGCGATTATGTAGGCGGCATCATCAAAGGAATCTATCCTCAAGCCGAAAGTAAACTGGTTACGATTTACTCCGGCGTTGATCTGAATCGTTTTCTCCCGTTAACCTCAGATGAAGCTCTCCGGATCCGGGAGGCGCTCCGTAAAAAATATCGCCTCACATCCAAGAAAGTTATTTTATATGTTGGCCGTTTATCGATTAAAAAAGGCGTGGATATCCTGATCCGGGCCATTTTGGAACTGGCCAAAAAGCATCCTGATATCGCTCTGGTCCTGGTAGGCAGCAACTGGTACGGCCAGAACAAGGTCAGCGACTACGTCGCCTATCTTCGCTCCCTGGCGAAACGCTCGCCGGTGCCGATTATCACTACCGGCTTTGTTAAACCCGAAGAGGTACACCAATGGTTTTGGGCGGGAGATATCTTCGTTTGTCCGTCCCAATGGCAAGAACCGCTAGCGCGGGTCCATTATGAAGCCTTAGCCAGCGGGCTGCCGATCATAACCACCAATCGCGGCGGCAATCCGGAAGTGATCCGCACCACCAATAAGCTGATTGTTGAGTCTCCCGAAGACCCCAAATCCTTCTCCAATAAAATCGCTGTTTTACTTAACGATCCGCTTCTTTGCAAACAAATGGGGGAGGAGGGCAGGAGGTTGGCGGAGCAAATGTTCAGTTGGGCGCGAGTAGCCGATGAGATCCGCAAAGTTTGGGAAGGGGAATCAACCCAAGAAGCATTAATTCATTAAATAATACTTTGTTAATCCTTAAAAAAGGCCCCTGCCGGATAATTGGTCAGGGGCTAGATTATTAAACTTTGTATATTGCAAGGATTAAACATTCACCTTACTTATTATTGGCGGCAGCTGCTATAAGGCCTAAGTATTGTCTCCTGGGGCTGAGAATCCTTCTTTTCATTGGGACGCCAGGGATTAATTTTACTACAAGGACGTACCGTGTACATCATGGTTTTTCCAAAATCAACCCCAACCTTACCGTATCGTTCCGCAACGGCGGGGGCTAATAAAACCGAATTTACTCCGGCTGAGATCAAAGCCAGATCGAACCGGTATTTTCCAATTTCCTCCAGAATGTCAGGAATCTGTTTATAATGGGTAAAATCAAGGCACCCAGCGATTCGGGGTTTGAGATCAGCATATTCGCGGGTAATTTTTTCGGCATAAGCTTCCGCCAATTTGGAGATGAGCAAGGTCCGGTAGCGGTGGATGATCTCCCAGAAAAGGCGGTATGACACCATCTTACGGTTGACGAAAACATAACAAAGATTCGACGGTTTTAAATGAAAGTGCTCAAAGAGCTTATCCGTCAGCTCCCGTTTATACTTACTCGGCACACTCACTTCATCGTTTTTTTGGCGGCAGATTCCCACCAGATCGGCACGGCGGATGGCCTTAACCATTTGATTGCGGAGATTAAGATTGGGCAGGGTCACCCCTTTGCCACGACCGGTATCGGACTGTTTGACCCAATATGTGTTCAAGACCTCCTTGGGGCTGAAAATGACATTTTGGGCCAAGACGATGTTTTCCCCGTCTCCGATTCGAACCAATGAAAAGGGCCTTTTTTGTTTTAAGGCTATTTGAACCCGGTTTAAAACCTCGATTGTCGAAAGTAGTTGACGGTCGGGAATTAAGCTGATTGACAAATTAATCATCCTCTTTAACCAGGGATTCGCCGGATTGAAAAGATTTCACAGATTGTAACTATTCATGACGGTAAAGAATTTAATGCATGCTTTGTTTTATACATTATCTTGTTGAACTAACTAACTCTGTTTGGGTATTATCCTGTTGAAGTTCGATCAACAGATCGCGAATTTCCGCTATTTGTTCGTTTGGGTAACCGAATTTACGCATGATCTCCGTTTCCTCCGGACCGATGGTAAAAAATTTCTTCCACTCTTCAAACCCGGTCCGTTTATCCTTCATTTTTACATAAAAGAGTTTCCAAGCCCCATATAGCGGATCCGATTCCTTAGTCCGTCCGAGGCTGGTACAGATATGTGAGGTAAGATAAGCTTTTTTTAAACCTAATTGGTTTGCTTTCCGCTCGTAATAGCGTTCTCCCACACCGTAAAGGGGGAGGTTCTTCATAACAAAATGAGCTTGCCATAAGCTCTTTTTAATCATCATGCACCAAAAGAGAATGGTTTCGCGGCGGAACTCCAAAGTATAACTGCGTTTAACCGACCGCTGTTTCCGTTCTGATTTAATAACCGACGGTTTTAAAGCGACATACGCCAATTTCGGATAATCGGCTAAAGCTTGGAACATTGCCTGAGTCCAATTTTTATTAGGAACAATGACGTCATCATCTAATTTAACGATATATTGCCCTCGGGAATGATCCGCGCCAAATTGAAAACCCGGCATACAACCGATGTTTTTACCGGGATCGAGTACTCGGACGCGGGGGTGACGGTATTTTTTCAAAAAATGCAAAGCGTCTGGATAAGGAGGGTGGTTATTGACTAGCAAGATTTCAGTTTTTTTGTCGGTAGTGTTTAAGGCCGCTTCTAAGCATTTTTTAATAAGAGTGAGAGTATTATAACAGTTGATAATCACTGAAAAAGTCATGAGATCCATCCTTTCCGGGATAAATGCTTTATATACACAGTTTACGGTAGGATTTAAGTTCCTGTGCCGTGCCGGAGTCATAAATACAAGGAGATTGTGAATCGGGCACATTATATCGTAAATAGGTAGCTATAGATGAGATTGGAACATATGATATAGTGATTTTGAATTTTTTTAAAAAACTGAAAATAATTAGTGTTCTTCAATTATTTATAACATTGATTAATAATGTAGAATTCTTGAAGTTTTTGAGACAAAGGGGGAGCTATGTTTGCGAGTATTATTTGTAGATTCGGGCGCTCTTGGTTTTCATGTGCGTTATGCCTATGATATATATACTTCATTAATGAATGACTTTCATTGCGTGGTCCGTCAAGTGCATCCCCAGAACTTGTTACATGAAACGATCAGAGATTTTCGGCCGGATTTGTTGCTGGTGGTCCATGGATCGCGTACCCCATTACAACTAGTTCGTTACGCTAGAACGCTGGGGATACCCACCGTCTTATGGCTGGTGGAGGACCCTTATGAGATCGATTTTCACCGGGGTTCGATGGTTAATGCTTTTGATTTTGTCTTTACCAATGAACGGCAGGCTGTAAATGAATATTCCCATCCACGGGTTACTTACTTGCCCTGGTGCTGTAATCCCCGGGTTCATAAGAAAATGAACGTTTCAAACACTTATCGGAGCGACCTATGTTTTGTCGGAATGGGTTTTCCCAACCGGGTCCAGGTTTTAAATGCGATCGCCCCCTTTTTAAAAAATTTAGACGTCAAATTAATCGGGGAGTGGAACCGGTGGGAGAAACTCCACCCGGATTTACGGGGTTTTGTCATCCCGGTAATCAACGATTTCAAAGAAGTATTGAAATATTATAATGGAGCCAAGATCAATCTTAATATTCACCGTGATCCAGTTAATCCGCCTTCCGGTAATAGCCAGGGAGTGGTAGCGACTAGCCCCAATGATCGCACTTTTGCTATTGCCGGTTGCGGCGGTTTTCAATTGGTAGACCGGTTTCGGCCGGATCTTTGGGATTGTTTTGAGGATGAAAAAGAGATGGTCAGCTTTTCCGATCCGGATGACTTAGCTCGGAAGATTGAATCATATCTATCCAAGCCGGAGTTAAGAGTGTTGATTGGCAGTGAATCACAAAATCGTGCTTACCGTGACCACACCTACAAACATCGTCTCGGCGAGATCTTTCAACAAATTCGGAACTTTAAACCAGGCAACGTTAGTAGAATTATTCCTAAACCAAAACATCACCAAACTACTTTTTTTTATCAAGGCCAATCCGATGCGTCCTGGCCAAGGAGTCAGGGGGTATGCAATGGTAAGGAATTTCGATCTTACAAGCGTTATAATTAACGGGGATCTCCGGGATAGATCGGCTGATTGTTTTCGAACAGACCGTCCCAACCATAACGATCTAACTCATCAGCCCATTTCTGGTTGAAATGTTGATAACTTAAATCCGCCAGTCTCCGGCATTCATCAGGATTGCTCCGGTTAAAGGAAACATGGACTAAATGCCGGATTAGCACATCTCGGGCTACCCGTAGTTGGTAACCGGCATGGCGAACCCGGAGCGATAAATCAAAATCATCAGCTCCGAGAGGCATTTGTTCATCGAAAAGCCCGACTTTTTCTGTTAACCGTCGGTCAAACAGGATTAAACAACCGATTAAAAATTTAGTCGGTTCCGACTGTCTGTGGTAGATTGTAGCAAACTTGCGAGCAGCGGCCGAAAGGTTGCTTGGGTAATTTAGCAAACCCGGTGATTGGCGTCCTCCGATGCCGATTCCTTTCGGCCCTACTACCAGGGTTTGGGAATTTTGGCGAAGATGCCAAGCCATCCGGTCTAACCAGCCCTTAGGGACTAGAACATCCGGGTTCATCGTCACCAGCAAATCCCCTTGGGCGCTGGCGATTCCCTGATTACAAGCTTTGGAAAACCCCAAATTTGATTGATTGATAATGGTTCGAATCGGAGGATTATTTAATTGCTGTAAAAATTCGATCGAACCGTCAAGGGAATGGTTGTCGATGATAATGATTTCAAATGGAGGAGAGGTATGGGCGATTAAAGTGTCGACACAAGGTTTGAGCGCAGGTTTGGAATTATAACTTACAATAATGATGCTTGTTTTCATAAGATATTAGCCAACCTTTCGCCGGTCCATTGCTTTAAACGCGGAGGCGCGATAATTGAGTGATAATGGTTTGCTGGACAAAACTGTCCTTGGGGATCTAAAGTCAAGTATCTTTGATATTTATGAAGTTGCTCCTCTTGATGGACATAGCCCAGGTGAAGCAGGCCGATCTTGGAAATTCC
>JBLNDC010000605.1:0-11959 GCA_050261255.1 Bacteroidota bacterium | reverse complement strand
GGATGAGCGGAAACTTCCCAACTTTCCGCTACTATTCCTGCGGGTAAAGTCCGCCCAAACTTTTCGAAGCTTCGGCCACCCCAAATATAGTCCTTATAAACCGGTATTAGTTTTAAAGGATAGAACATGCTTTCCTCCAAAAAGGTATACAATTATAGTTCTTTCGTTCCAGCAATATATTAACCATTGATAGTTCACGAAATATCTTTAAAATCCTTCTGAATAGTCAAATTGGTAAAGGCAAAAGTAATCAAGGCGCATACCGACTTGTTGGTCCGCCCTGTAGTAAAAGTCTACTTTGATAATGGAGGAACACCTCTTAAAACCCCGGTTGACAAAAATTTAGAGCAAGATTTAACTTGATTCATCGTAAAACCTTGCCGGATAATGAGTTTTAACTCAGATTCAAGACATAGGCATTTCAATAAAGACCGGCATCGTTACCTCCCGATAAATCCCCATTCTTTTCAAAGTATTCAGGGCGTAGATGATAATCGGTGTAGTGTGGGCATCTGCCATTTGTCCGGTTGACACGAAATTGAACATCGCCTCTAGATTGGCGTTGTCCCAGTATTCTTTCCCATATACATTCAGCAATAAATACCCTTCGTTTTCATGAAAACTAAAATTCTTGATTATTAGATCGAAAGTTTTCCCACCCATCTCAAAGGCGTTAATGAAGAAGTCATTGCTTTGGACTGAGATGACGAAGTTATTGACTACAAATTCTTTCTCTGGGGAAGGAGCGGCATACAACGGTACTAATTCTTCAAGCCGCACCGAAGCAGTGATTGGCAAAGGCTCATACTGGGTTAGATCGAAGAAATCCTGAGTGAACCCGGTCACCACATAGCCTAAAAAATCATAAGTAATAAAGAAGTAAGTCCTGCCTTGCGCCGGAACGTCAAAGGTCACAATCAGCGGTGGAAACACCTCGCTGGTCCTTCTCCGGTAGATCGTCACTGCCATCTCGGTCAGCCAAGGTAGTTTAATCGTTGCAAAAGGGCCGTACTCCCACTGGTTTAAGATGACGTGTCTTTTGATCTCTTCCAATAAAGTATTAACGTAAACGCCATATTGGGGGTTTTCGGTAACATTTTCAAACCTGGGCAATGTCGGCGCTTCCGGGTAAAGATTAAAGTCGGCGATGGCCTCGGCCGGTTTGGGTAGAGTGAAGACTTCGGCCCCGATTGGCCCATTGATATTATGATAGGTGAATTCATCGATGATTATATTACCCCGGTCCATATTTTGACGGCGGACCGGCAAGTATTGCACCGGATCATACCAGATAGTCAAGGTGTTCAACCGGTAACCCGGATATTGCCTGCCGTTGATGGTAAATGAAGCGACTTCTTCCGCGCCTGGACTTTCCAAAAACTTGCGTAAGTCTTCCTGCAGGTTATAGAGGGCCCGTTCCACCCTTACCGTTTGCCGAGTTTGATAATAAATCCGCCGCCCGATATCATACTCCAAACGGCGTTCATCGTTAGTATTAAGTATTCTAGCCCTCCATGCTGTTTCCAAGTCCCGCGATAATTCGCTGACCGGGGCTTGCAGTTCTACCTGATAAGCAATTCCACGATTACTATCATAACTTACCTCATAAGTAACGACGGCATTAATAAAATCACCTGTAGTCGAACTGGTTCTCAAGGTATATTCAACCGTGTTCAACAATTGTTTTCAACCTCCCAATCCTTTCAATTGAGGGAATTACATAATTACCTAAATAAATCCTGGGACCAAAATATATTGTGGATGAACCCAGATGTATCTGACAATATATTGTAAGTCACAGCTAAAATTGAGAATTATGCAATTCCTAAATTTACAATGAACAATCGCCCTATAATTCACTTAACTGACATTAATATTTTTTTAGCATGAGTTTATTCTCTTAAAATCTGCTCATTGCTAATTATCAATTGTTAATTAGCAATTATAAATTTGTTAATCATAGGCTCTGGATCTGACAAAAAGATGGTTTCCCAAAATTTGTTGCGGCGGCGTCTGGGTATAGTGCCAACGGCAAGGGTTCTTTTGGTAAGCGCAAAAATGGGTTTTATTATTAACCGGATCTTCACCGCCTAAAGCCCGGGTTGCCGCTTGTTTGGCTTGAACCAGCATTGGTTCCCTCGAAGTATAAGGCGCTTGCCAGAACCGGTTATTGGCATAGGCTTCAAATTGGCCTGGAGCTTGAATTATTTGGAGAATTGTTCTATTTTCGGCTTGGGCTTGGTTGATGATTGACGCTCCGACTCCAACCTTGCCTGCTAAAATCTCCGACTCCGCCTCCCCCCAGATGATCCGGGTCAAGGCTTCCAACTCGGTCATACAGTCAACCTCCTTTCAATATTAGACTGTTCCAAAACAATATATGAGGAAAGAACCGGAGGTGTTCTAAGGGTGTGAATTTGAATCTTTCTGGGTCGGTTGCAAAAAACGGAGGCTGCGTGCGCTGCCTCCGTTTTTTTAAACATGAGTATCATCAAAACCAATAACCGCTAAACTCTACTTATCACCTTTCACCTTAACCAACGGCGCGATCCGGTCGATCCGGTTCGTCCAAATGCCACCCGTATAGTTGGGTGGTATTTCCTTCAGATCCGCCGCGGTATCAAACCCTTCGGACCAGCCCCCTTCTCCCGCTATCAGGACGAATATGGAATTTGCGTTTTTGATCCGCTTGATGAAGCGGTGCGGCCAACCCCATAAAAAACGGGCATATTTTTGCGGTAAGTAGAAAAAGGCATTTTTCATCGCTGCCGGAGTATATCCGCTCCATCCCAAAGCCAGATAAGGAAGGAACGCTTTCTTTGTCGTCGCCTTGGACATCACCCGAAGAGTGGGCAGTTCTTGCTTGAGTACGGCAATGGGTGTGTCTCCGCCATACACAGCGAGCCGGGTTAGACGGTCTTTGGGCAATTTTTTAAGATAGCCGGCCAAAAGCTCTCCCTCTCGGGGATCGTCGCTTTTGATATGAATCAACAAGGTACGGTCCGGGAAATGGTCCAGCACTTCGTTTAAGGAAGGCATCAGCCCAATGCCTTTGCCCCGGAATGGATAAGTTTTCCCCTGATCGGCGGTATACCCATATCCAATATCAAGGGTTTTCAATTCTGCTAAAGTATGTTCTCTGGTAACGCCCTTGGCGTTGGTCCGGTAATCAAGGATCCAATCATGGAAAACAGCGAATTGGCCGTCTTTAGTCGACTGAATATCAAACTCGACGATATCGGCCCCGGCCTGAAAAGCCGCCTCCATCGACGGAATGGTGTTTTCCAGGTAAGGATGTTCCGGCGGATAAATCCGCGCTGCGGTATTGGTTTCACCGGTGATCCCTTCCATGGGAAAGGTCTGCCCCAACCCCCGATGGGCCAGGAGTAAGGGGTTTCCTTCCTGATGTCTGAGAAAAAATGAACTGTTATTGAAATAGACAAAGGCAAACCAAATTAAAAAAAACCAAACAATTTTCCACTTCATAAATTTTTTAAATTTGCTCATTTTTCCTACCCGATTTATCGGAAAATCCTTTCTTGTTTGGTCTCCGCGGCTAAATTTAAAATTCGCCTGACGTCATTGGTTTTACTGCTTTTGATATTTGGTATATACCAGATAATTCACACATCTATTTAATTCTAGCAAGCGATGGGCTTTCAATATTACTTTCCCAAATCATGCTTGAATTTAACCTCACAGGAGAGAATATCTTCCTTAGGACTGCACTCGACCAATTCGATCTGGGATATCTGCGCTTTCACCGGAAACTTTACCTTCAATAATGTATTTACCGACATTAAGACTTCCGCTTCGCTAAGTTTTGTCGCTAACGTGCAATGCGGGACCCAATAGTCCGGGGTGTAGTTTTGAGAGTAGTTTTCGATTTTTCCATTCAGTTCTTGATATAGACCATTATGTAGCTTAATTAAACCATCATCTTTTACGGGGGATAGGTAAACAACTCTCGGATCTGCCGGAAAAATTCCGATACTACTAAATAAAACGTAGGTTCCTTTCACTACCCCGGCAAACCGTCTGATCTCATCCGTTACATCGATCCCATTTTGATCTTTCCAATAAGCCAGAGTAATATGCGGCCTGATGCCGAGATCAAGCAGATAGCGGTTTACCCCGGCACGACATAAATCCTCCATCATTCCTAATAATTGGGCTTGGCTTTTCTCATCAAAGTTTAGCGTGACCGCATAGTCCATAACTTCCTCCTAAGTTCCCTACTTCCGCTTCCCAAACCTCATCGGACAGACCACCCTACATTTGTTGCAGTTAACGGTACTAAATCCTCTGGCATTGGTTCCGTACGTATTCGGCCTGCATTTTGACTGTTCGGCGCGATCTCCGTCCAACGCCTGGGAAGGGCAGTTCTTGATGCAGAGGTTGCAACCCTCAATACAGATACTCTCCGCCAATGGGTCGGAAGTTAAGTCGAGCTCGGTAAGGACCGCTCCCAAAGTCAGTATATTACCATACTCTTCATTTAACAGCAGAGTGCTTTTGCCGAGGTTTCCGAGCCCTGCGAGGACTGCGGCATGTTTCATGGATATCAAACCTCGGCCTTCCATCTTTTCCTTGTCCCAATATTCATAAGGACCGTCCGAAGGGATGGGTACGGCGTACCCACCGTAAAGCCTTTCAATCTCTCTTGCTGCTTTGAATCCGATCCAATCCACCTCCGGACAAGAGCCGTAGTTGAAATGGCCATAAATCAGTCTTGAATCGACCTTGGTCAGCCCTTTTGGAAGAGCGACGCCGAAGACAACAACCGATTTGCAATCGGGAAAGATATCCTTTGGGTGGAAGCCTACCGGCGCCTCGGAAAAACGGTCAGTATTTGCAACACCGCAGACATCTGCGCCAAGCATCAATATAATTTTCTTGATTTGATTCTTCAATCTCTAACACCTTCTTTCAGATCTCAGAAAATAGTGACTAAATTCAAGGTTAACCGCTAATACAAGCGAATTAACGCTAATGACTCAGTTGATCCGGAATCGCTTCAAATTAGATTCAATAAAAACTAAAACTTTCGGATTCGACTCTAGCGATGAAAAAATTTATTTCTTCCAATCGTTCTTTGCCGATCTCAATCGATCTCGGAAGGGTCAAATAATTAAAAAATTTGATCCGTTTCTTCGTTGCCTCTAAGCACTTCTTCAAATCTCTAGGCCCTTTTGCAAAATCTCTCGCAATGCCGATGAACCCTAAAAAGTCCAGATTGTCCGCATCCCGTAACAGCGTAGATTCAATGCTTGAGCACTTACCAGAAGGAAGATTATGCTCGCTTATGGCGTTTAAAATGATGTTTTGACGCTTTTCGTTCAAGTTTAATTGTTCAACTATTCCCGCTGCAACTTCATGTGACCGAATCGCATGATCTTTTCCTGCTTCTTTGTATTGCTCGAATGCCCCCCAATCATGGAGATGGGCGGCAATCCAAACCAATTGGCTATCGTATACTTGATCTTCACCAATGATTTCAATCAGCTTCAAAAGCCGATTCACATGATTCAATTCCCATCCTCCCCCATACTCCAAGGTTAGCTCGCGGATTTCATTTAAGTCCATTTGCAACACTTCCCTATATTTTAATGCTATATGTAATACATTCGCTAATATCTTTCAAGTCACCTTTTTCATCTTGAACTGTCTAAAAAAGATCCCTATTTGTAATTGTAATATTTTAGTATATTATTTACTATATCAACTGAAGCAAAATATGAACTAACCAGGAAGTTAATTAAAATTAGTTTTTCAAAACCGTTAAAAAAACATAACGAAGGTGGTCGAGGATATGAAAAAAAAGATCCTGTGGGCATTATTATTGCTGTTGTCGTTAAGTCCCGTTGCATATCAGGCTTCCCCGGCTCAAGAATTAAATAAACCCTTTGCGGTAGGTACTGATGTTTACGATTTTAATATCGCCATGGATAGCTTCATTATCAAACCCCATAACACCTATACCGAATTTCAGATCGATCTCAGCTATCTCCCGGAAAGCAAAAATTTAAAAAACCTTCCGGTCGTCTATATCACCGACGGGCAATGGCGCCGGATGGACCATAAGTATATTCATTATCTCACCTACAAAAAAATCATCCCTCCCGTGATCGTCGCCGGAATCGGCTATCCTGAAAATTATAATGCGGATCAAGTCCGAATTCCCGATTTGCAGCTTTACCCGGAGAATTTTTTGAAAGCAATTAAGCAAGAAATCGTACCAATAGTCGAACGCAAAATCAGCAGTGACCCTAAAAAACGAATCATCTTCGGCGCTTCCCTCGGCGGACATTTTGTGGCTCACGCCTTTCTAAAAAATTCTTTGGATCAAGACGCCGCCTTTTGGGGTTATATCGGCAGCTCGCCGTATCTGTTGGGGTCGGGTACCAAAGTATTTGAACTGGCCCGGAAATTAGCGTCCCAAAAGAGAGTAATCGAGTCCCATCTCTATTTGGCTTATGGAAAACTGGAAGGTCAGGAAGATTATCATACTCCCAACGATACTCTTTTCAAAATCCTGGAAAGCAAAAAACTGAAAGATTTCTTCTTCTTTCATCACGTTTATCCCGGTTCCGATCATTACACCAACACTCGCCTGACCCTAATCGACGGCCTACGTTTGTTCCTCGCAGACAAGAATAACCAAGGAATTGGCGCTATTGACCTCAATTACGGATCATTTCAGTATGACTTTAAAACCACTACCCAATATTACGACTGGCAGACCAATGTTTTCGCTCAAAACTCTTACTCTACCGACCCTAAATATTCAATGGACCAAAAACCGGGGAGTTTTAAAGTCGCCGCCGATTTTACTAAGTACAAGACGTTGAATTTCAACACCTCCTCGGTCTATTTCGAAAACTTCGCCGACCGGGAACTGGAAGTCAATCTCTATGTCCCGGAAGATTTAACGCGGTTGGGTTATAACCTTCAATTTTTAATTTATTCTACCTTTACCTTGCCGTGGATTGCCGATACCAGTGAAAAATTCTCTTTAAAAAAAAGCGGCTGGAATACTTTTAAATACAAATGGCGAAATAAAGTAGTAAATGGAAACGCAGATTGTATCCGAGGGTTCGGGGTCATAATCACCCGGCCGGAAACCGCGCCCGTTTGGAAAGGCGAGTTATATTTCGATGGGATCAAGTGGTAGATGAAGGGCAATCCACCCAATTGGTTGCTGAGCAATAATGTGCACTACAATGGCTGCCATTGATCAAGACCACGCCCTAAACACTATCGGAGCGTTAATTCACCTCAAAAAATCAGCTTTTTAAATCTCTGTAATCGGAATTGCAGTTAAACTAACATAAGCCCGCTCGCTTCGCAAATATGCAGTAACAAGGTGGTCCACTTCATTTGTCTTATTTTACGCTTAATTGGTAATAATACAATCAACCGTCATTTTAAAAAACGACAACGTACTGGAGGTTAAAAAGGATGAAACGTGAACGGGCCGAAGAGATTCTGCATTCACCGGATAATATCTATGTTACTTATCAGAATATCCCCGTCTGGATCGATGAAGTGGAAGAAGAAGATACCGCCAGGGTTCGGGATCTAAACTCCGACTTGGTGATGGAAGTGCCTGTAGCCGAATTGACCGAGATTGGGCCGGAACATTAAACCGGATATGAATGTCCCGACACACTGGATGACCGGCATGTTGAAACAAAGTTGAATGAATTAAAAGGCCAACTCTTTTTTTAAGATGGCCTTTTAATTTCTTTCAGTAACCTTGAGCAGCTAAGGCTTGATTGATCGTTCGGAACATCAGGACCAATCCGCCGACCGAAGTTAAGCTGGCCTCTATCCATAAACTGTTTTGTTCATTTTATTTCTCCAATCTTAAATTTAGGAATTGCATAATTCATGATTTAAGCTTTGGCTGACAATATATTGATAGATACATTCGGGCTAGTCACTATATATTGTGGCCAAAGGGTTTATTACGGTAATTATGCAATTCCCTCAATTAATAACCTCTATCGCCAATTAAACATATCACCATCTGTTTAAGGCTGTTCACTATTTAGTTAGATTAAGAATATTTTCTCGTCTACCAAATATAAATTGAAGTGAAATTTTATTTAGGTTAACTTTTCCAAAAAAATGTTGCCTAAATAAATATCCCATGCTATATTAATTTCAAGGCGGTATCCTCGGAGCCGCACTAGCGCGCGATTTTTTAGTTAATATACCAGTATGTCCGCTTGGATCGTCAGACTGAGACGGAGGTTAATTAGCTTTTTATGCCTTTCTGTCTGCAGGGAGGCTTTTTTCGTCTCATTCATAATTTAAATCCCATCCAGGCCAGATAAGGTAATAAATAGGAGGTTATAGTATGACAAAACAATCCAATCAAGAAAGGAAGTTTTTCGGGATTGAACAATTATCCCTGCGCAGCCTTATCCTGGGAATGTTCGGATCAATCATCATCACCGCCAGTTCAATGTATGTAGCGCTCCGGTTGAGCGCTCTCCCCTGGCCAACTATTTTCGTGGCCGTACTTTCGATGGCGCTTCTGAAAGCCCTCGGTAAAACAACCCTAAATGAAATCAACATTACCCAGACTGCAATGTCTGCCGGAGCAATGGTCGCCGGCGGTTTGGCGTTTACCCTTCCCGGCCTATGGATTAATGGTATTTGGGAAGGCCAAGCCTATACCGGTGCCCGGTTATGGCAAGTAGTCGCTATTGCCCTATCTGGAGTAATCTTAGGAAGTATCCTCACTTGGTTTCTGAGGCAACGTTTTATCGACCGCGAGGCCTTGCCCTTCCCCATCGGTAAAGCGGCAGCCGAGACCATCATCGTCGGCGATGCCGGCGGTAAAAAATCAGCCCTGCTATTTGGGATGATGGGTTTATCAGCCGTATTCACCTACTTAAGAGATAATTTAGGCTGGGTGCCGGCGGCTATCGCTTCGAAATGGCTTTATGCCAGAAACTTTCAACTAGGGTTCTGGACCTCGCCGATGGCTATCGGAATCGGTTATATTATTGGGACTCTCTACACCGGAGTCTGGTTCCTAGGGGCTTTACTTTCATACATAATAATCATTCCTTTGGGGATTGCCTTTAACTTCTTCCCTTCAATCCAAGCAGCGGTGGATTTTAAAAACACGCTGGGAATCGGCTTAATGGTCGGGACCGGTTTTGGAATTTTACTAGGATACCTTTTAACCTTATTCAAAAAGAAAAAAATCACCGCTGATCAACAACAGACTGCTCAAGCCCCTGAAACCCACAGCCGAAAAACTCGGATTTGGACATTACTTGGAGTGGCCATCGCCTTCGTCCTTTCGATAGTTTGCGGAATCGGCCCCATCCCTTCGTTTCTCTTGATGTTAGGGGTTTTGCTCGCCTCAGCGATGGCCGCGATCATCAGCGGCGAGACCGGAATTAACCCGATGGAGATCTTCGGAATTATAGTCTTGCTGGCGGTACGCTTGGTTGTACCTGTCGATGCCTTTACTTCCTTCTTTATCGCGGCTACTGTCGCCGTTGCCTGCGGATACTCCGGCGATATGCTCTTCGATTATAAGGCGGGACAAATTTTAGGAACTAACCCGGTAGCCCAGTTAATTTCCCAAGTCGTGGGCGGCTTAGCCGGAGCTGTAGTGGCAGCATTGGCCATGTTTGCGGTGGTGGGGCAATTCGGCGGTGTCGGCCCTGATAAAGGGTTGCCGGCAGGTCAAGCTTTTATGGTCAGCCAAATGATCAATGGAGTCGGGGAACCGGTAGTCTTCGGGACTGCTGCGATTATCGGTTGCATATTATATCTTCTGAAAGTACCGGTGATGACTTTAGGGATTGGCATTTACCTGCCTTTTGAAATATCGGCTCCAATGTTTCTCGGCGGCGCCATCCGATTTTTATCCGACCGGCTGCGTCCGCAAGCGGCTGAAACCGGAAATATAGCGGCTTCAGGAATGTTTGGCGGAGAAGGGATTACCGGAGTAGGGATCGCTATTGTCAAAATGATTACCGGAGGCTGAATCATGGGTAAAATCATCGGGATTGATATCGGAGGAAGCACTACTAAAATTATCGGTTTCGACAATTCGCAGCTCTTCAGCCCGTTACTGGTCCGGGCAACCGATCCGATCGCCTCGGTTTATGGGGCTTTCGGCAAGTTTTTAAGCGCTAACGGGTTGAATTTATCCGATATCGAACAAATCATGGTCACCGGCGTCGGTTCTTCCTATATCACCGCTAAGCTATATGGAATTTCCACCGGAAAAGTCGATGAGTTTCGGGCGATCGGCACCGGAGGGCTATTCTTGAGCGGCCTGGCCAATGCGATCATTGTGAGCATGGGTACGGGAACAGCATTGGTTAAAGCGGACCTAAACGGGGTCCGGCATATCGGGGGCACCGGAGTTGGAGGCGGCACATTGCTCGGCCTCTCCAACCGCATGCTGAACGTCAGGGACTTCAATGATTTAATCGAAACCGCCCAAGGAGGCAGTCTAGCCCATATAGACTTGGCCATCAGCGATATCAGTCACGATCCCTTGGTTGGCCTACCGCCGGAGACTACCGCTTCTAACTTTGGGAAACTGAGTGATTTGGCAACCAAGGCTGATGTGGCCTTAGGCATCATCAATCTGGTTTTCCAGACCATCGGGATGATCGCGGTCTTCGCCACCAAAATCGATCATGCCAAGGATGTGGTCTTAACCGGAAATCTTACTAATGTGCCCCAGTCCAAGGAGATTTTCACTCAGCTTAGCAAGTTGTATAATGTTAATTTTGTGACTCCGCCCAACGCTGAATTTGCTACTGCCGCCGGTGCAGCCATCTCTTTCGTTCAGGGCATGCCTTTTACAGAAATCTCGGTTTAATACTGCATAATGCTCGTGCTCAGATAAAGTTGTAGCCGTAATCGTTTAATTCGCCACGCGTAATACGAAACGCTATTAGATTACGGTTACCCTCCATGAGCACGAGCACATTTTCTTCCAAAATTTTTTATTTCACTAGATACCAACATATTTCCTTCAATAGTATGTTTAACTCAGAATCTTCCCAATTGCCCCATCAGGGTCGATGATTCCGGTAATTTGTGAATAAGGAATCGTAAACTCCAAAACCCCATATGCTCCCGGAGTATATGCATAAGGTTGATAGTAAATCACCAAACTGTCTGGTGTCAGGTAATAATCCTCATCCGGTCCAACACCGGCAAATGGTTTCAATAAAGGTATTTGTTCGGCGACAATTTGCGCTTGGATGATTTGATTCAGTACTGCTTGATAATTGGAACCCTTACGGAAAAGCTCGTAAAATTCATATACATGCCCGGTCTTCAAATTGATGGTTACCGAACTGACTCCGGTAACCCCATGGGCCGCCATCTCCGGGTAAAAAAAGTCTTCAAACCTGAGGCTCAAAATCCCTTTCATATTCACCGTGGTCTTATAATTGCTGACAGCTTCTACGACGCTGGTTCCCGGATCATAATCGGGAATTGCTTCAAAAGCAGCTTTTTTAATGGCCGCATTAACCTTACTTCGCACTTTGCTTGAAAGATTGACCGCTTTCGGATATGTTGTCCCCGCTTGCTTCAGTAATGCCTGGATACTCATGTTAATCGAACCCATTAGAACTCCCTCCCCAATTTTTACCCACGACCCTTTAACAAATTTAACGGGTTGAGGGCCTTATACCATAGCCTATGTCCTAATTGACAAGATGGTGATAGTCCTAATGCCAAGGGTTTAATACTTCAGCCAATGCCAAAAAAATACTTCCACTTTACTTTTGTGGTTTTCAATGATATACTTAGCAAGTTCAAGTTAAATCGGAAGTAGTCGTTTTAAGTTGAATTTTCGAAAAAAAGGCCTCTTCACCTCTATGTGGAGGGGCTTTTTACTATTAATCCGAACCCAACTAAATTTAAGCAAAGGAGAAATTCGATGAATTCTAGTTTAAAA
>JBLNDC010000604.1:0-3311 GCA_050261255.1 Bacteroidota bacterium | reverse complement strand
GTCGCTCCTTTATCCGCTGAAGAAGTATTTTGTTTATAGAGCTTCAACCATCCGTTTGACTCCTTCTCAACTCTGACCCAACGCTGCTTTCTCCTGGCAAATTCCTTATCCGAAACCTGGACCGTTAGCTTTCGATGTTCAATATCGATCTCCACTAGATCTCCATTTTCGATCAACGCAATATTCCCGCCTTCATAAGCCTCAGGCGCTACATGGCCAATGGCCAAGCCTCTGGTAGCCCCCGAAAACCGCCCGTCGGAAACCAGCGCAATCTTGGTTCCCAGCCCCTTGCCTAATACCGCGGCCATAAATGTTTCCATATGCGGCATCCCCGGCGAACCTTTCGGGCCTTCATACCGAATGATTACTACATCTCCAGCGACTATCTCGTCTTTCAAAATGGCTTGCCAAGCGTCGTCTTGAGAGTCGTACACCTTCGCCGGTCCGCTGAACTTCCAGGCTTCCGGCTCAACTGCTGAAAACTTGACGATAGCGCTTTCCGTAGCTAGATTGCCTTTTAATACCGCTAAACCACCCTGGGGGTTGATTGGGTTTGTAACTTCACGGATCACATCTTTGTTCTTATTTTCGGACTTAGCTATCTTCTCGGCTAAAGTTCCAAACATACCTTTAGCATTCACATTAATCTTGCCGGCGGCAGCCAGCTCTTTCAAGACAGCGCCCAAACCGCCCGCTTGATCAAATTCGACCATGGTATATGTTTTATGATTTGGATAAATTGTGCTGATCACCGGAACATCCTGGCTAATTTGGTCGAAAAATTCTGCTGTGATGTTGATGCCCGCTTGACGCGCAATGGCCGGAATATGCAGAATCGAGTTGGTGGAACCCCCGGTCGCCATCATATAACGGACCAGATTTTCAAAATTAATTTCATTAACGACGCTCAGCGGCCGGATCTCCTCCTTTACCAGTTGGACAATTTTTCGGCCTGCCTCACGCGCCATCTCATGCCATTTCGGACTTTGAGCCTTAACGCTGGCGTTACCGTCCGGAGAAAATCCCAGGATTTCAGCAGCGGCGCACATAGTATTGGCCGTCCCCATAAATGGACAGATACCAGGTGTCGGGCAAGCATGACTTACAACATCCTTATAATCCTCCCGGGACATATCCCCGGCAATGTAGGCGGCATAGGCTTGTTTCTGATGGGTTAAGGTAATCATTTTGCCATGGTGCGAACCCGGCTCCATATAGCCGCCGGTAAACATGACGGCAGGAATATTAACCCGCATAATCCCCATCAGCATCCCGGGGATCACCTTATCGCAGCTGCCCAATAAGATCATCCCGTCAAGCATATTCAGTTCAGCTGTGGTCTCCACCTCGGCCGCGATCAAATCCCGGCCCGGTAAGGTATAACGATCACCCGGAGTATTGGAACAAATTCCATCACAGATCCCCATTACCGGCAATTCCCTGGCTAACCCGCCGGCTTGTTCGATTTCATCCTTAATCTCCTGAATCACATCTTTAAAATGAAAATGCCCCGGGTTCATCTCATTCCATGAGTTAACAATACCAATTACGGGACGCTTCGCTTTTTCGGCCGATACACCCATAGCGTAAAGCAATGCATTGCGGTGATCAATTGATTCCTCATTCCAATTCCGAATCATCTGCTGTTCTCCTTTTCGTATTAAGGTCTTATTTAAGCCTGCCGTCAAAATCGGCTTTATTTTCCGGTTTAAGAGGGAATTTAATCGGCATTCGGTCGCGATTGGAACGGTAAATCGCCGTAAAGATTTCCACCGTTTTCCGGCCTTCTGCGCCGTCGATTAATGGTTGAGTCCCATTGATAACCGCCCTTAAAAAGTTTTCAATTTGCCGTTCGTGAAAATAGACCATTGGATTGATTTTATTGAAAAACTCGGTATCTTCCCGCTTCCAGACCTCAAGCATGGCCTCTTCACCTTTTACAGTCCATAGATCATTCAAAGGAGGCTCGGTGATACTCGACATACCGGCGATAAACATGGCGCCGCCATCGGTTTGAACCCCAATTGAAGCCCCATTTGCGCCATGAACATGCACCTTGCCAAAGAGCGCCGGGTTTATTGAATTACTAACAATTACATTTCCGAGGCCACCGTTTTTGAATTTGATCACTGCAACCGCGGTATCTTCAACTTCAATATAGGGGTGATTCAAATTGGACCAATACCCGAAAACCTCTTCCACCGGGCCCATATACCATTGTAATAGATCCAGTTGGTGCGGAGCCTGATTTACTAAAACGCCGCCGCCCTCTCCCTTCCAGGAGCCCCGCCAGGGTTCGCTTTGATAATAGGCTTCATCCCGCCAACCCAGCATATTAACTGTCCCTAAAATGGGCCTTCCGATTTTACCGGCGTCAATCGCCTCTTTGATTCGGAGTGAAGGTGGGTAAAATCTCCGCTGACAAATAGTTCCAAGTTTTACCCCCTGATCTTTGGCGGTATTAATGATGGCATCGCAGTCTTCCAGCGACGAAGCCAAAGGTTTTTCCACCAAGACATGCATCCCCGCTTTGGCAGCTTTAACTCCGGTCTCAGCATGGGCTGGATGGGGTGTGCAGATGATCACCGCTTCGACCCCAGCTTCACTAGCCATTTCCTCAATGCTGGAACAGGCTTTAACTCCATACTGTTCTGCAAAAGCTTTCGCCTTTTCAAAATTCCTACTATAAACCGCTGTAAATAAGGATTCCGGAAGGTTCTTTAAAGCCTGAGCATGCAAGTGCGCGCCTTTACCGCAACCGATTATTCCGGTTTTAATTTTTTCCATATCAAATCTATCCTCTCATCGAAATGATGAAATCCAATTATAACTATTAGGGAACTAAAATCACTTTCATTAATCCGGGTTCTTTATGATAAAGCCTTTCAAACCAGGCGGCCCCATCCCGGAGCGGGGTGGTTGCACTGATCAAAGCGTCCACATTGACTTTACCCCGTTCAATCAGGTCCAAACAAATCGGGTACTCGCCGTTGGAAGCGCAAGAACCTAAAACAGAAATTTGGCGCGTTACAACCGACTGTAACGGAAAATCAATTTGCGGTTTTAAATTTCCCACCAAAGTCAAAGCCCCGCCTTTACGCAATACATCGATGGCTGTTTTAACAGTCGGGGCGATACCTACCGCTTCAAAGGCGAGATCCGCGCCGCGGCCATCGGTGAGTTTTAGGATTTGAGAAACCAAGTCACTTTGGTCGGCCGCCAGACAATGAGTGGCCCCAAATTGACGCGCTAAATCGAACTTATGGGAGTCGAGATCAACCGCGATAATTTTATTACATCCTGCTTGACGC
>JBLNDC010000603.1:0-3391 GCA_050261255.1 Bacteroidota bacterium | reverse complement strand
ATGACTCCTGAGGAATTGATTGAAAATACCAAACGTCAAGCTGAGACTGGTAAGAAAATGCTTGAAGCCATCCGGAGCAAAACGAAAAAAACAAGTAGGTGTTAGGCCTGGTTAAAACCATAAAAAAAGAAAATCAAGGATTCCTCCAAAGTTTTCTTAATATAATTTGGCTTTAGGCCATATTCTTATGATTGATTAGTTGAAATATCTGCTTAAGTTAGGGTTTACTGAAAAAGTCGCTTTTAAATTTAACGAACTCATCATTGCCTTCTTTTGCCCGCAAGAGAAGGTAACCAGGATGCTTCGAGGCCTATATTAACAGCTGGTTTGCCTGGTTTGTTTTCCAATCCCGACCAAACCTTTTTTCCCTCTATTTCGGTATCGAAAGAGAGGGAAAACAAAAGGGTGAGTTGCCAAAGATATTAAGCGCAAGGTTTTTGCTACTTTTGCAGTTTTTTCCTTGCGGTTTTCAGCCGCTTTATAACCTTCTTTTTCAGTATTGATAATCTTTTCAGATTTTTTCAGTAAGCCCTAAGTTAGATTTATAACTAAAAGAATACCTCGCGCCGAGGCGCAAAGACGCAAAGTTTAAAGACAAAACCAACAAAATATTAATGTTTTCTCTGCGCCTCGGCGTCTCTGCGGGAGAATAATTAATGGGTATATCGGATTAACCGTTATTAAAAATAGAGCTTAACCTTTTTCGTCTCCCTTATTCCGGTTCACTCGCCTTAGTACATTATGCCCAGATTTTCATAATAATCCACGATATACTCCAACAAGCGTTTACTGATCCTGGCCTTATTCAACTCCAGCCCCACTTCCCGGATGACCGGGACGATCTCCTTCAGGTATTGCCCGTATAAACCATCCGTGGCATGATTTAATTCCAAATACTTCTTTTTAGTAAAAATCGCTGATAACCTGGCTTCCAGAGAGGCCCGGCGGTATGTCTCCATCTCCAGCTGTAATTTATTCAATTCCAGTTGGGCATGGGTATTATCACCGCTCATATTTTCTTGGTAAGCGAAGGTTTTTTCAGCGAATTCCGCAAAGGTTTCCGCCAATTTCTCCGCCCTTGCTTCCTCTTCCTCCACTGTACTTGCTGTTACAGGAGCTATTGCCGGGAAACGGCTGAAATCAGTTTTCTGATTGAAATCAGCTTCAATCATTTCGATTTCTGAGGCTGTTTCCTTTGTTACCAGTTCCAGTTGGTCCAATTCCAATTTGACCGTGACAATCTGCTTCGGTTGGGCGCTTACCCTTATGGTCCCTTCAGCGGAGACCGGGAGCGTTATTGGGTTGGCCTCATTTAAATCCGTATAACAGGCGGTGTTAATCTTAAAAAAACTGCCGATTTCAGCTTCGGCCGTTGACTCCGCCGGATTATGGAACCTGACAATAACTCCGTTCCCATCCTCGGAGCGTTTAATGGCGGTTACCTTGATGATGCCCTGTTTTACATCAAAATCGAAAAATCCAAGCCTCCCCGGTAGTGGGCCTTGATGAGGAGCGGTCTTTACCACCAACAGATCCGTATTGAACTCCTCGGCAACCCCGCTAACCCCGGCGGTTTGCCAATCACCTGCATGAACATATAGCGCATAGTTGAACTCCATTGTCCGCAGGCATTGGGCGTCAGGCACGGCAATCATCGGCCCGGCATCCCCGATCCTGGTGAGCAGATCCGGCCTGGCAATCCAATTCACGCCGCGAAATAAAGTCAGAGCAATCGTATTCTGCTCCGGGATAATCTCGTATTCCGGCAAGCCCCGGTTGATAACGGCCAATCCATTCCGGCCGTCATTAATATCCACGAAAGCGCGCTGGGGAAAGATGGTGATCGGCTCCGGCTCCCGCGCGCCGACAATAATCCGCTTGACATTGGCGGGAATCGACTCATCATACTTGGCCGGTACGATCGGCCGCGCTACCACATCAAACTGAGTCTCGGCGTAGGAATATGCGCTGACGAGCCGGGTGGGGAATAACACCCGCAACCGGTGATCTTTGACGGTATTCCGGACTTCGGTCCGGAATTCCACCAGGGGTGAACCTGCCCTCACAGTCAGCCAGGTAACAATGGGCATAATTCTTCGGTTTTGGGATCTGCCGCGGCGATCGGCGCCGAGCTCTTCCGGGACTTCCAACAGGATTTCCATCCGCACCCGGGCTTCCAACGGACCGGTTGCTTGATAGCAGATCGCAGCCTGCCTGTTTTTACTGGTGATAATCAGATCCTGTTCCGGATATGAGTAATTATATTCATCGCCGGCGTCGGCCCCGTCCTCAAAGACGCCCAGCCCATGATAGGCCGCGCCGCTTTTTTTGTCAGTCACATCCAGTGATCCGTCCGGTCGGATCCGGATTTTAAGCAAAGAGTTCTCAATAGTGTTGGCTTCGGTATCAACAGTCACAGCAGCGGCCGGATTGGCGATAACTTGGGATCCTACCGGTTCCGGCAGCATGAAAAATGTTTCATATCCCAAAGCCGGAATCCCGGTCAATCCAATTATCAATCCGCCTTGCCCGTCTCTTTGCCACGGCAGGGTTCTGCCGCTATGGTCCCTGATGCTTATGGCCACCGGGAATTGATCTTTTAGTCTAATCAGGCCATCCCGGCGCCGCAGGGAAGGATTCACTACTACAAAGCTGCCGATTGCCGCTTCGTATTTTCCGGTATCGATGAGTGCGGTTAATTGGGTAAGATTCGCGGCAATTAACCGATTCGCGGAACGCTCCGTCTCCGCCAGCCGTTCTTCCATATCGGTATGAACATCATCGATGCTAACTCCGCAGATACTGTCATGGGGATGGTTTTTAAGTAGTAGTTTCCAAACCTCAACCAAATCTTCACGATGATATTTCCCGCCCAAACAGGATACTACAGTCGCCAGCGGCTCGGCGTATTTCTCCAGTTTCCGTTGGCATAAATCATTTTGAATCTTCAAATACATCCGGCTGGATAAGATCCCCGGAAAAACCGAGATGTAACGGCCGCTATAAAGCGCCCCCGTTAAAACCGGCAGTTCCGGTTGACCTTCTTTAACAGCCTCGATATATTCCTCCGGTGTGCTTTGGCGTACATGAAAATCGCCGAAATCCCCTGCTTTATCGTTGAGATAAGGCAAAATATCATCGGGAACCATCTCCTGATCATAACCGTTCATCAACAAGACATGCGGTGTGCCGGCGAATGGTTCGATCTTCATCGCTTCGCTCCGAATCCGCCCGGCCATGATCGAGCTCCGTTCCGCCAGACGCATGGCATTCCGGTAACTGCTCAAAAAATAAACGGCCAGCATCGCCGTACCGTCGGGCGCTTTCCATAAAAATTCGGATTTGATCCCATGGGGCTCCATCTCCGCCCCCCGCCAGACAAACAATCCCT
>JBLNDC010000602.1:0-3544 GCA_050261255.1 Bacteroidota bacterium | reverse complement strand
ATGATTCCTAAAGGGGCAAACGGCATTTTCGCTTGATAAAGGCTTCTCCATTCCGTAGGACTCACAATTATTCCTCCTTGATCCTTTAAAACTAATAATCTAATTTTTTGGCTACCGGCATTCTTCGTCCACCGCCGAAAGCTTTGGAAGATACTTTTAAACCAGGCGCAGCTTGCCTTCGTTTATATTCATTCCGGTCAACGGTACGCGCCACCCACTTCACTGTCTTCGGGTCGAAATTCAAAGCGATAATCTCCTCTACGGAATATCCTTCTTCGATATAATATTGGAGAATCCGATCCAAAATCGGATATGGCGGTAGTGTATCCTGATCTTTTTGATCCGGTTTTAACTCCGCCGAAGGGGCTTTATCGATTATTGCCCGGGGAATACGTTCTCCATCTCGATTAACGAATTCAGCTAGTTCATAGACGATAGTTTTAGGAACATCTGAGATGACGCTCAACCCCCCGCTCATATCCCCGTATAGCGTACAATAACCTACCGCCATTTCGCTTTTATTTCCGGTGGAAAGCGCTAGCGAGCCATATTGGTTTGAAAAAGCCATTAAAATATTTCCCCGAATCCTGGCTTGAATGTTTTCTTCGGTAGTATCGGCTTCCTTCTTAATAAAATGACCGTCTAAAGCATTCAAATAACTCTCAAAAATTTTATCAATCGGAACTATTTTGAACTCAATCCCTAAATTACGCGCTAGTACCCTGGAATCCTCGACGCTGCCTATGGATGAATAAGGTGAAGGCATTGAAATTCCCAAAACATTTTCTTTCCCGAGGGCGTCCACTGCCAGACAGCAAGTCAAGGCGGAATCAATCCCTCCGGAAAGTCCGATAACAGCTTTTTTAAAAGAACATTTTCTTAGATAATCTTTAATTCCAAGGGTTAAAGCGGAGTATAGCAATTCAATTCGCTGGCGAGGTTTAAATAATTCCAAACTACCTGGGTTATTAAAATCCACGGTTTTGATTTCTTCCTCAAAATAAGGAGCGACGTGAATCGGATTGCCTTCCTTGTCGAAAGCCAGGCTCCCACCGTCAAAGATTAATTCGTCGTTGGCACCGATTTGATTTACAAAAACGAAAGGAACTCGGTGTTTCCGGGCATGATCTTGAATCAGCCGGTACCGGAGTTCCTCTTTTCCCAAATGAAAGGGGGAAGCTGAAATAGTAAGTAGCATTGTAGCTCCACATTCAATTAAAACCGAAATCGGATCGATCTCATAGAATTTACTTCACTGCCAAAGATCAGGATCGTTCCAGGCGTCTTCACAAATGGAAATCCCAAGAACTTCATCTTTAAACCTGACAACTCCAACCTCCGGGGCGGGATCAAAATGTCGGGCCTCATCAAACACATCATAAGTGGGAAGTAATGTTTTGGCTTGAGTAAATAGTTTCTCGCCCCGATAAATTAAAACTCCCGCATTGGCTAGCCCTTTACCATACTCTCTTCCCGTTGGGATTGGCGCTCCGGTCAAGATCCCGGTCTCGCAATATCGGGAGGACTCTTCGATTAACCGGTTGATGGCCTGATTTACTTTTCTAATAAACCAAGCCCTTTCCAAAAGATCTTGGGGAGGATAACCCACCAGATAAAGCTCGGGAAAAATTATTAAATCGGTTTTACCGTTTAAATCCGACAAAATCTCGATTATCTTCCGGAGATTACCCTCAATATCTCCAACCGTAGGATTCAATTGGGCAATCGTTACTTTCATCAAAGATCCTCCAGGTCCGGCTCAAGCTGCAATCCTTAATCAATCCACGTTCAGTATATCAGTATACTAGATAATAATTCTCACCATCTTCCCACATTCCCTGCAAATGTTTTTGTTAAATATTCGTGTCCTATATCCGTTTCTTTCCACCATTAAGCTGCCGCATTCCGGGCAATAAGTATGACTTTCCCGACCAACATTGCCCAAATAAACATATTTTAAATACTCTTTGGCGATTGCCAAGGATTCCTCCATAGTCTCAATAGGAGTCGCCGGTTTAGTCATCTGATAATTAGGAAAGTATCTTGAAAGGTGCAATGGTATTTCCGGATCGAGCGCTGCTACCCATTGGGCCAGCTTCCGGAGATGTTCGGGCTGGTCATTTTCACCGGGAAGAATCAAGGTAGTCAGTTCCAGATGAATTTTACCAACCGCCTCTTTGATATTGTCTAGAACCGGTTCAAGTTTACCACTGCAAAGCCGTTGGTAATAATCGCCTTCAAAACCCTTGAGGTCAATATTAGCGGCGTCTGTCCACTTTAACAGGGTTTTCCATGGTTCCGGCTCCAAATAAGCGTTAGTCACCAAAACATTTTTTAAACCACGTTCACAGGCTAACGGCATTGTAGCGTGTAAAAATTCATACCAGACCCCAGGCTCCGAGTAAGTATAAGCCAAACCGATATTTTCTTCCCGGTAGCGCAACTTATCAGCTAGATCTACCAACTCTTCCGGGGTCATCGATTGAGTAGGAGCTTTTTCACGGGAGATCTGCCAATTTTGACAAAAACGGCAAGCCAGATTACAACCGATGGTGCCCACCGAAAGGATGGGCTTACCGGGATAATAGTGATATAAAGGTTTTTTTTCGATAGGGTCCAAGCTGATACTGGATATCCGGCCGTAATTAGCGGTGATCAGCTTACCGTCTTGATTGGTTCTAATCTTACAAAAACCCGATTTGCCCGATTGGATACGGCACTGTCGCGGGCATAAACGACAAGCGATTTCTCCTTCGGTCAATGACTCATAATAATCGGCCTCATGCAAATCCTTAATTCACTTCCCCTACAATCTTTACGGCTATGTCGGAGCTAACAATTGTTTCCCAGACTTAATAATGTTAATAGTCTTTCCCCTGGCAAACCGGGTGCAATCGAAAAGAAAAAAATAGGCAATAAAGTTCTACTTGGATACTCATGCCTTACGCCTAAATATTTTTCATTCTAATAGTACCTTACTACTTCGAACCGCTCCAGCTTTACCGGTTCGGTAGGTCCGATCCCCGCTTTCTTCCGGGCAATCGCCACCTGTTCAGCGGCGGTCTCGATTCCCTCTAAATTCGGCAAGAGCAAACCGGTACGGTAGCCACTTTTGACAATCACTCCATAACGTTTGGGATCCAGTTCATCGATTCCTAAGATTGGCTCAGCGGGTTTTAAAAGATCAACGCTATATACTAGATCATCTAATTCAGCGGCAGTAATCGGTTCAAACCGCGGGTCTCTAGTTGCCGCAGAGATGGCATTCTGTTTAATCTCCTGTAAAATATCGGGTTGAGTAGGTTCGGTAGTGCCGATACAACCCCGGAGCTGACCGTGTTTTTTGATGGAAACGAAAGCCCCGGCCCGCTCCCGGAGGTAGTCTGTTAAATCATCGGCCTCCTCAAACTTCTCTCCTTTAAGGTAGCTTTCGACTATTTGACGGGCATATCTTACCAAGGGGCTTTCTTTATTCCTCTTAGATTGAACTTTGGCATTTCTTGCTTGTAATAAGGTTTCCACCAAACTCCGACGGTACCCTTTG
>JBLNDC010000601.1:0-4105 GCA_050261255.1 Bacteroidota bacterium | reverse complement strand
GGATTATTGCGACATATTTTCCTTGATTCAGATAATATTGCCATTCACATCCGGTATTTAGGGATGTGAATCTTTTACTGTATCCAAAAGTAAGTTTCGCGGTAGCTTTTTTAATGACTGTGCCTTATTCATTTTAGCACATAAAAGGAATATTAAATATGAAACGACTGCTCATCTCTTTGCTCGTCTTTTTGCTTCTGTTCGCGTCCGGATGCGGGAGAAAAACAAGATATCAGGCAGAGTTTTTATCGCTCTTCGATACCGTAACCACTATCGTTGGCTATTCGGAAAGCGAGAAGGAATTTACCGCCCTCGCCGGACGGATCAAGGGCAAGCTTACGGAATATCACAAGCGGTTCGATATCTATCATAACTACGAGGGAATCAACAACATCAAAACCATCAACGACAATGCAGGTATAGCTCCGGTAAAGGTTGACCAGGAGCTCATCGCGATGCTGCTTTTTGCCAAAGATCAGTATTACGCGACTGACGGCAAGACAAACATCGCTTTAGGCTCGGTGCTGGCGATCTGGCATGACTACAGGGAAAAGGGTATATCCGACCCCCTCGAAGCCGAAGTTCCACCGCGTAAGCTTTTGGAGCGCGCCGCCGGGCATACCGACATCGAAAAGATTATTATCGACGAGGAAGCTTCAACGGTGTACCTTTCAGACCCCGGGATGCGTCTTGACGTAGGGGCAATAGCCAAAGGCTATGCCGTTGAGCAGACAGCCCGGTATTTTGAAGCCGAAGGCATTTCTTCCCTACTGCTCAGCGTAGGCGGGAATGTCCGCGCCATAGGCGGCAAGCCGGGCAAAAAAGGAATGGAGCCGTGGAATATTGGGGTCAAAAATCCGGATAAGGAAAGCTCTGTTACCGAGCTGTGTAACGTACTGATATCGGGATATTCCGTAGTCTCCAGCGGCTCATATGAGCGATATTACACTGTGAATGGAACAAGGTACCACCATATTATCGACCCAAGCACCCTGAGCCCAGCGTCATACTTTACGGGAGTTACTATAATTTGCCGCGATTCCGGCATTGCCGATGCGCTGTCCACGGCGGTTTTTAATATGCCCCTTGAAGTGGGCAAGAAGTTCGTTGAAGGTATGGACGGCGTCGAAGCCCTGTGGGTGACGGGCGACGGCGAGGTCGTCTATTCCGAAGGTTTCAAGAGTTTTCTGAAAGTGGACAATAAAAAATAGCCTCGGAAGAAACGTAGTCCGGATGGCGGAATGATGCTTAGCGCAATTTGGCGGGTTTTTCGTTTTTATTTTGGAAGTTTGAAGTAGGTAAGCGTAAGGTTTAAACATAAATTCGGCGGGTTGGGGTATTGTGTAAGTATAATCTTCACAACAGCCAGCGCATACCCTTTTAATGTGATTTGGGCCCTGGCTCAGATTGATTCCCATCTTTGCCCCGCAACAGTCCGGTAATTTTTGATTATATTGAACTTATACCCGAAGGAGGGCGGGGATATATTCAAAGGTGGGTGGGGATTTTACCTCTTCATTTAGTTACTTTTACGGAAATACCGGAGCTGTCGGCTGAAATCTTAATCCGGCCGAAGCGGCGGCGCCGAGGTTCACGATCATCTTTAACCACTTTCTTGTCATATTGATATAAATCCAACCGATCCATGACCGCCCCGATCTTACCCTCGTAATAGTCTCCGCCTAAATGGTTGTAGCCTAAATCGGCAATTTCCCGGCAAAATTCTTTTGAGGCTTTTTGGAGAGGCCAGCCGGCAGTAATTCGTTTTTGGTAGTTGTCCCGGGCTAACCTATATTTTCTGGCAATCAAACCGCCTAAATAATTAATTGCTTCACTCCGGGAAGCGAATCTCCGATACCAATTGTCATACCGAGCATTTTCTTTAAAAATGCTTCGGTCCCGCCCGTAACTGGCGATCACGGGAACACTGCCTGCGTCCTCGTCCGGCTGCCCTTTCAGCTGCCAGCCGCTTTCCGGATTTTTGCCCCAGACCTTAATCCCGAAAATATTATTGGCGTAGTAGGCGGAACGAGTAAAGCCATAACCTCCCTCGACACAGGCCATACCAATAATGGCGCTGGCTGGAATCCCATAGGTTGAAGCGGCTGAAACGGCCGCTTTTTTGATGCTGCTAATAAAAGCGACTTGTTCGTTATAGGTTGGGTGCCCGATTGCCGGATTATAGGCATAACTGTTCCGCCCCCTAAGCCCGTCCTCATAGGGGAGGGGTTGAAAAAGCCCGGCGTGAACGATTTCCGCGCCTGCAAAAACTAGTATCATTAAGATAATGGAGGATTTAAAGGATTTGTTTTGTTTCATTGAAAATCTCCCAGGCTAGTTTCGAGTAAAATTACATACGGTAAGTTTTGAATTTTACTTCCTTCATTTCCTCTGGGAATTAGCCCTAGGGAGCGTTTTCCAAAAAACAAAAAACTCGTCCCAAACGAACGAGTTTAGGAATACTCCTCAAATTAACGCTGCCTCGGGCTAACCTAAGGAGGTTCCCATTTGGGAAAAACAAATAAGGCGGAAAACTTGAGATATTTTGCAATAAATGGAAGAAGGGTAGAAAATAAATAATTACCATAATAATTAGTTAAAATAGCGGAAAAGTTGTTAAAGCGTTGAATAAATGTATGAATTATTATAAGCTAAATATATCAAGGGCGATTATATCTGAATTTCTAGCGGAAGGTTTTCACAAAGAAAAAAATTTAAAAGAAAGGTGGAAAAAGATTATGAGATTCTTTTCCAAGCTGGCAGTAGTATTGGCGATCATCGGGATGGTTTTGATAGCGGGTTGTTCCGATAAAGAAAAATCAATCGGTACTGCCGTTGCGAATGGTGACATAGCCGAAGTAAAAAGTCTGCTCGAACAGGGAGTGAGTCCGAACTCCAAAACTGATGACGGAAAAACTCTGCTGATGTTGGCGGCCTATTTAGGCCATACGGATATTGCTAAGTTATTGATTGACAAAGGCGCGGAAGTTAATGCCAAAGATCAAGACGGTAAAACAGCATTAATGTACGCTGCTGAAAAAAATAATATTGAAGTTGGCAAGCTCCTACTGGAAAACGGAGCCGATCCCAATAGCGCCGATAATAACGGTAAAACCGCATTAATGTATACCGCTGAAAAAGGTTATCTTGACTTTGCCAAGCTCCTACTGGAAAACGGAGCCGATCTTAATGCCGTCGCTAATAATGGTAAAACCGCTTTCCAAATTGCCCGAGACAACAATCAAACTGCAATGGCCGACTTTTTGAGCAACTGGGGAAAAACTGCCGCGACGGAAACTCCGACTCCAACTCCGGAAGCAACGCCGACTCCGACTCAAAATGCTATCGCTGCAATTAATGAACAGTTAGCATCGATCTTTTTTGATTTTGACAAATCAGACATTCGGGCCGACCAAATCAAAGCTTTAAATGAAAATCTGGCGATTTTAAAAGCCCATCCGGAACTCTATGTGATTATGGGCGCTCATGCCGATGAACGTGGCAGCCGGGATTATAATATTGAGTTATCCGCCCGTCGCGCTGTTATGGTTAAAGAATTTTTGACCGAAGCGGGTATTGCCGGGGATCATATCATTGTATATGCTTACGGCAAGGACCACCCGTTAAAGAGAGGACAAGATGAAGCTTCACTAAGTTATAACCGGCGGGTTGATATTTTAATGTGGGATACCAAGCTTTCCAGTGATCAAGTACTGGCAGAGACGATAAAATAACTCAAACGTCTGTTGTTTGAGGGGTTGTATATTAATAATTTACCCCGGCTTCGCCCATAGCGGTCCGGGGTAAATATTCATTATTAAATTAACCCGGTTTAAGTTGGAGAGTGAAAATGAATTTTACGGAACAGAAAAATTATCTAATAGCAGTATTTGTTTCGTTAATAATTCATGTTTTTTTATTGGTAATCCATTTACCGGGTATTCCGGCTCCGCAAGAACCGGCATTAGAAACAATTCAGGCGGGTCTGGTGGAAATCTCATCCGCAAACAAAATCCGGGGGATATCGGTAGCGTTGAATGCCCCGGAGAAAGGGCAACCGAATAAAGTTACGGCATCTGATACCCCCATGGAAAAGCCCCAAAAT
>JBLNDC010000600.1:0-3454 GCA_050261255.1 Bacteroidota bacterium | reverse complement strand
ATTCTTTGCCGGAATCTCAGGTTCGGCAGTGGCGGACGTGGCCGCAATGGGACAGATCGAGATCGAGATGATGTCGCGCGCCGGTTACAAAAAAAGTTATGCCGCAGCGATGACTGCGGCTTCCTCAGTGATTGGGCCGATTATACCTCCCAGTATTATTATGGTAATCTACGGTGCGATGATGAATGTGTCAATCGCCGGCATGTTCGCGGCGGGACTGATCCCCGGAGTATTAATCGCCCTTGGGATGATGGCGGTTAATTACTTTATCTCTAAAAAGCGGAATTATCCCAAAGGCGAACTACCGACGATTAAAGAAGCAGGAAAGAGTCTGATGGAAGGGATTATTCCGTTGACGATGCCCTTAATCATTCTCGGCGGAATCATGTTTGGAATCTTCACTCCCACCGAAGCGGCGGCAGTCGCGGTGCTTTATGCTCTTTTTGTGGGGTTTGTGGTTTATCGTAATTTTACCATTAAAGACTTGATTCTCTCCTTGAAAAGCGCTTTTCGGACCAGCGGCACGGTTATGATCATTATGGGAGCCGGGTCCGTTTTCGCTTGGCTGTTGGCGGTAGATCAAGTACCTCAACAGCTGGCTGATATTTTCACTTCAATCGCTGGCAACAATCAAATCGTTACGTTGTTAATCATAAACGTTTTGCTCCTGATTGTCGGGATGTTTATGGATATCACCGCAGCTTTAATCATTCTGGCTCCCGTTTTGGCGCCGCTAGCGATTAACGCCGGGGTCCACCCGCTCCATATCGGGGTCATTATGTGTATTAATCTAAATATTGGGCTGATTACTCCTCCGTTAGGCGGCAGTTTGTTTGTCACCGCCGGGGTGGCCAAACTGGATTACAAAGAACTGATTAAAGAAGTCTTTCCTTTTATCCTCGTCGAAGTTGCAGTTCTTTTCCTATTAACTTATGTTCCGGCAACGACGCTTTTGATTCCTAAACTACTAGGGCTCATTAACTAAAAAAGGAGAAATTTATCAATGCGAGCCATTCATGCCCAATGTATTTCCTGCGGTACCAAGTACGAATTAACCAATCTTTATACCTGTAAGAAATGCGGCGGAATTTTAGATGTAATTTATGATTATAGCGGCCTTACCAAGTTAAGTAAAATTGCTTTTCCGGGAATGTGGGCTTATTTTGATCTGTTGCCGGTGGGAAATCCAGAGTCCATAGTATCATTAGGCGAAGGGTGGACACCGCTGTTGTCCACCCCGCGCTTGGGCCAACACTTAAATGTTAATCGGCTATATGTAAAAAATGAGACAGTGGAACCTTCCGGCTCCTTTAAAGATCGTCCGGTCTCGGTGGCGATTTCGAAAGCCCGGGAGTTGGGAGCCAGAACAGTGGTCACCTCGTCAAGCGGTAATGCCGGGGCTAGCGCGGCGGCCTATGCTGCCCGGGCCGGACTCGAATGTTACGTTTTTGTTCCTGCGGGTGTTCCGCAAGACAAGTTAACCCAGATTAGAATGTACGGAGCCCATGTTATCTTGGCAAAAGGTCATTATAGTAACGCTTACCACTTAGCCAAAGAAATGTGTAGTCGGCGTGGGTGGTTCAATCTCACCTCCACCTATGCCAGTCCCTATCCTACAGAAGCGGACAAAACAGTCGCTTATGAAATTTGGGAGCAACTAAAGGGAGAACTGCCCGACTGGATCGTAATTCCGATTGCCTCAGGGCCTTTATTGGCGGGGATGTATAAAGGTTTCCGCGAACTAAAAGAGATAGGGTTAATTGCCAATATACCAAGGTTTATCGGAGTCCAGGCTGAAGGATGCGCGCCGATAGTACGGGCGTTCGATTCCGGAATTAAGGTGATCGCCTGGGAGAAACCGGAGACGATAGCTTCAGGTATTAGTGATTCTTTGTTCGGTTATGAACAAGATGGAGACTATACGCTGTGGGCGATTCATGAATCTAATGGTTATGCGGTCTCAGTAAGTGATGCGGAAATTATCCATGCAGCCCAAGATTTAGCCGGATTGGAAGGAATATATGCGGAAACAACCGGTGCGGCAGCTGTGGCTGGGGTAGAAAAGCTGTTGGCGAAGAAGGTCATTAACCCAACGGAGCTGGTAGTGAGTGTAGTTACAGGTTCGGGTTTTAAAGACAATGTTTCTTATGGAAAGATCCTACCTCAACTTCCGGCAGTCTCTTCCTTCGATGAAACCGAAAAAATCATTGATTCGCAAGCTATTTAAAATCAGTTTTAATTAAATGTATCAGCACGTTTTAAACTCTGCGTCTTAGCCCTCTGCGGGAGGAATTTAATAGATCTATATTTTGGAAGAAATTATTACAAGAGGGACGGCGTGATTGACAAATTAAGCTGCCCCTCTTCCCAAATATGATTTTAAAATCGAATTTGATATTGACTAAGATGACCAAATATAATGGTTATTTTTTAATTTTTAAAAACTGAACTGAAAAGTTAAATTAGTCCCGCGTAGTGAATGATAACCGATACCGAACCCGCTATTCTCGGTTAATGTGAATCTGAGCCCTCCGGAACAGGCGATTTTAGCCGTAGTATAGTCAGTTTCGGTATAGTACCAACCGGTAGCATTCGAGCGGACCACTTCTCCTGTGCGGCTCCAGTAAAGACCGGGGCCTCCATAAAAGACGATATGCTCTGAAAGATGAAACATTCCGAGTAGATCGATTCCTGCGGTTGATTCGAGTGTTCGATTACCCAGTGAAGTAAAATCCCAATGGGGGCATTCATAATCAAGGGTTCCATCCGGAAGATTGGCGTCGTCGATAAATCCAAATTCAATACCAAGGTTATCAGCTCCAAAACCGACCGCAAAGTTTCCATTACCATCCTTGCCGCCTCCGGAAAACCAGAAGAAACCGGAGTCGGCATATGTATTGACAGTGCATCCCAGGGTCAAAATTAGAGCTAAAGCAATCATCAAAAGATATTTATTCATTATACTTTCCTCCTTTTGATTTATCTTAAGTTCATTTTATAATCCGAATCTAAAATAAAAATGAAAAAATAATAAAGAAATATAAATTTTTCCAGCATATGTGAATCGAAAATGAACTTTATTAAAAAAGTGGATATTACGAAAACAACGGGACTGCTCAAACAGCAGCCCCAGTTTTTATATTATGGGGTGTAATCCTTAGGAAAGGATAAGGTTAAAGATTAGTGGCTTTGGAGAACAGTAAATACTAACATCCAATTCGAGCTTGCGCGTAAAAACTGAAACGTGATAATATTTAAAGAAAATGAAACTAATTCTGGGTAAAAGGTAAAAGACGCGCTATGGTTCGTTAACTTGCATCAAAATATCTGGTATGGTATGTCAAAGGAGGGACTTCAATGACGGGCGTTAACAATATCCTGATCGCCTTCGGTTTAACGCTCTTTGCCGGGTTAGCCACAGGGATCGGAAGCGTCTTGGCTTTTTTCACTAAAC
>JBLNDC010000599.1:0-5715 GCA_050261255.1 Bacteroidota bacterium | reverse complement strand
CCGAGCAGAGCTTCGATGCTATCGGGGCTTCTTCCAAGCCAGATCGGGATTTTCAATAATATGCAGGCCCTTCCGTCAGACCGAGTGACTTTTGTACACTCAATAAGCGCAGCAGGGTATGAGAGCGTACTTGCGGGAAGAATGCATTTTATCGGCCCCGACCAGAGACATGGTTTTGAGAAAAGATTGGTCGGCGATGTGACCCGTAATTATCCAGGGAGGAGCAATCCTATTTATGGTGACTTAAAGGGCACGCCCGATCAAAGCAGAATAGCCATTGATCTATCCGGTGCAGGTTATTCAAGCGTACTTCAGTTTGATGAGGATGTTGCAAATGCTGCTATCGAGTATATCCATACTCGCAAGGATTCAAGGCCTTTATTTATGGCGGTTGGATTTTATGGCCCGCATTGTCCGTATGTCTGTCCCAAGGAATTGTTTGAGTACTACGATTCTATCTTGCCCGACCCTGAAGATTTGAATGAGTTTAGAAGCAATCTTCATCCTGCTATCCAAAAGTGGTACGTAAATAGAGGCGTCGAAAATGTAACCGTAAAAGAGATTAGAAGAGTTCGTGCTGCTTATTATGGAATGGTAGAGTACTTGGATAGGCTTATCGGCAAAATCATTGATGAAATTGCAAACACGCTGAGCCTTGAAAATACAGTGATAATTTACGCTTCAGACCATGGAGACAGTCTTGGCGAAAATGGCCTGTTTTGGAAGAGCAATTTCTATGAAGGTTCGGCGCGTGTGCCGGTGATATTTAGCTGTCCTGGCCAGTTCGTTGAAGGTATGAGGGTAGATGGGCTAACTAGTCTTCTGGATATCGCTCCGACCTTTATAGACCTGTGTAGTGGAGAGAATCTTCCTCAAATGCAGGGTATGAGCCTTTTGCCGGTCCTTCGAGGCCAGGAAAAGATTGATGACCAGAGAAGTGTCATCGGGCAGCTAGCCGATATCAAAGGTGATAACCCATCGGCCATGATTAGGAAAAATCATTGGAAGCTTATCCTGCACCATGGTTATGATTATCCGCAGCTTTTTAATCTTTCGCGGGACCCGGCTGAGAAACGGGATCTTGGGCGGGATGACAATTATAAAGACATCATAAGTTCCCTTGTTGAAGAATTAAGCCACTATTGGGATGTGGAAGCGATAATTGAATGCAAGGATAATTTCCTTAAGCATCTTCAAATCCTCAGAGCTTGGGTAAAAGCCACAAACTATCAAGGGATCGAAGAGTGGCAGGGTGACATCGAAAAGAACTATTTAGAACCGATATTATCCGATTAAAAATCGAATAATATCAAATAATATCAACTGTTATATATCAAACCTTGTATAGTGGGGCAGTGCACATAACTTTTGCTAATAGACTAAGATTTTTATGATGGAGTTGACAGAGACCTCCGTCAAATTAAAATTGTCCATGGTGGAGTTAAAGATTAACGGTATAGATATTTTGAAGTTAATTAATTGAAAAGAGCAATTAATGACCCATGAATGAAACTAAAAAAGTTGATAAACCTTTCTCATTACTAATTAAACCTACCTCAGCCGATTGTAATCTCCGCTGCGATTATTGTTTTTATTCCAGCCGGAGTCAATTATATTCTGAGACTTTAACCCACCGGATGACGGATGAAGTATTAACCAGAATAATAGCTGGTTTTATGGCGACGGATCAGCCCCAATACGCTTTTGGTTGGCAGGGCGGAGAGCCGACTTTGATGGGAGTCGACTTTTTTCGGCGGGTCACCGAATTGCAACAAAAATACGGTCGTCCCGGGTCGATCGTATCCAATGGGTTGCAGACCAACGCCACCTTAATCACGGACGAACTCGCTTCACATCTGGCCGAATATCATTTTTTAGTAGGAGTCAGCCTGGACGGACCAGCGGAGTTGCATGATCGGTTTCGAAAAGCGAAGTGTGGGAACGGATCTCATAGGAAGGTATTGGAAGGAATTGAACGGCTTCGCCGCTTACAAGTCGATTTTAATGTTTTAATCTTGGTTAATGCAGCCAATGTTAATCATGGGCGAGAGATCTATAATTATCTTTGCGATTTGGGGGTTCAATATCATCAATACATCCCTTGCGTCGAATATGATCGGAATGGACATGCTTTGCCCTATTCCATCACCGCTCGCCAATGGGGCGAGTTTTTGAACGCTATTTTTGATCAGTGGATTGCCTCCGATACCCGGAAGATTTCGATCCGTTTATTCGACGCCATTTTAAATTTAATGGTTACCGGAGAATATCATCTTTGCCATATGGGCGGGCATTGTAGTCAATACTTTGTGGTGGAGTATAACGGGGATGTTTATCCTTGTGATTTCTTCGTAGATGCGAATAAGAAGCTTGGTAACATTATGGAAGACGGTTGGGAGCATTTGTTTTCTTCGGAAAAGTATCTGGCTTTCGGTGGACAAAAGGCGAGTTGGAACAGTCGCTGCAAAGAGTGTCCTTATTTGTTATACTGTTCGGGAGATTGCTTGAAGCATCGTTTTTATGGCGGAGAAGAACCATCCCGGATAAGTTGGCTTTGCGAAGGGTGGCGAATCTTTTTTGAACACGCCTTGTCGGATTTTAAAAAGTTGGCTCGGGAGATTGTAACTGAACAAGGCTGTCCGGCGGGTAAGATCCCGAATATTTCATGTGGGAGAAATGATCCCTGCTTTTGTGGGAGTGGCAAGAAGTTTAAGAAGTGTCATGGGTTGAATATGTAATAGCGAAAGATTGAACCATGAAAAGAAATACAAAAAATCAAACTGGATTAATCATGGTAATGTAATCAAGCTGTCAAAAGGCAGATTGGTTTATAATCATTGTTTTAGTTTTGACACTTAAGCGCTGCTAGAGGGAGAATTATTAATTATTCCCATAGAACACAATAGGTTTACATAGGACAAGCCCTGCTCAGTTTAGTTTAATTGATGAGAGAAGATTATCCGTATATTCTAATTTTTTATTATAAGGAGTTTCATAAATGTTCCAACTTAATCTTCCATTGTCCGGAATGGAAGTCTGGGGGCCGGGTTTAGCGCTTTTAGGCGCGGGTATCGGATTCTTAACCGGGATGTTTGGTGCCGGAGGGGGTTTTTTATTGACGCCCCTCTTAAAAATAGTCTTTGGTATACCTTACCCAATAGCTGTCGGTAGTGGTTTGCTTCAGATTTTCATTACCGGTTCTTTCTCCGCCTGGAAACACTGGCGTAATAAAAATGTCGATGTGTTAATGGGAGTCATCATGGCTGGTGGGGCTTTAGTAGGGACTGAGATCGGTGTCCGTATACTAAAGATAATTGGCACCGGCGGTACGGTAACCCTTAATTCCAGGCCTTTTACTATCTTGGACCTGGTTATGAGTGGTTTATTTCTAGTCCTAATGACGGCGGTGGCGATTTCGATCTGGCGGGAGACCTCCAGTCCGTCAGCAGGAGATGAGGTAGCTTCGGGATTGATCCGGAATTTATCGGGTTTTCAGCTCCGTCCAATAATAGGGTTTTCCCGGTCTAATATAGCGGCGATGAGTATCTGGATTCCTTTATCCTTAAGTATACTGGTTGGAATATTAACCGGTCTATTGGGTGTAGGCGGCGGATTTGTTAATTTTCCATTACTAGTGTATGTGCTCGGTGTTCCCACCTCGGTTGCTGTTGGGACCAGCGCCTTTCAGATTGTATTTGCTACCGGTTACGGCGCATTGCGACATACCTTTGAAAACCATGTGGAATTATTATTGGTAACGGTATTATTGGTTGGTTCTTTGGCCGGGGTGCAACTGGGAGTATTAGCCTCCCGCTTTGTGGCCGGAAGAAAAATTCGTAAGTATTTTGCCTTGGTGATTGTATTAGGTATTGCGGTAATTTGTTGGGACTTAATTTGTCAGATTTGGTTTTCAGTATAGAAGAGTGTAATAGAGACAGTTGACCGGATCTCAATCAAAATGAGAAGGTAGAAGGACTATCTCTAAGGACTTCAAGGAGTTTGACTTTAGATAATATTGAAAGGCTAAACCCTAGGTTTACCAAGGGTTTAGCTTTAAGTATGCTTCAGCAAGTTTCAGGTGTAAAAACACCTGAAACAAAAAACCGCCCGCTATGCGGGTGAGATTAAAAGCTTAAGCGAGGAACCTCAGCTTAGGCGCTGGCAAGTAGCACGCCCTTATAGGGCTGGTGCAAACCACCCGTTTTACGGGTGGTCATGATAATAATCCCTATTAATGCTCAATCTTACGAATGAACCCGACCAGTAACTCCCTGAGATTTTCGTTAGTCTCCACGGTTGGGACAGCTAATGAAATAGCATTCGCTTTTTTGCTCAATAGAGGATAAGATGGTGTAACTTCGAATGTGGTTATAGATTTAACCGGGATCGATTTATCCGCAGCCACTTCGATGAGGAGCTCTTTGAGTAAGGGGCTTCCGGATTGGGGCATAAAACCCTCTCGATTGACGAGCCCGATCTCCGGCCGGTTTTGGTCAATCAAATTCAATCCGTAGGTCGGGTTTTCTCCTTTAAAGAGCGCCGGCAGTTTTTGGACGGCCGAATTTAAAGAGCCTCCTCCGGTAAAATAAAGGAATACCGTGGTAATACTAGGGCGGAACCTGGTCAAAATCGAGGCGGTTTCCAATAAAGCGCTGCAACCCGTTAATCCCAACGGCGCCGATGGGGCTTTCGCCAAAACCATCCATACTACTAACACCAATACTGGAAGTAAAGACCAGAACGATAATGAAGGAAGTTTCAGCATAATACCAGTCAACTGCAAAACCGGGGCAGCGAACCCTAAAATCAGATTGAGGCCCCAGTATAATTGCGGTTTTAAACCTAACGGTGTAGGAATAAAAGCGTTGGTATCATATGCGGCAGTTAAAATAACTTTTTGAACCTCTTTACTCCTTGCCGGAATAGTGACGACAATGTTTTCCGCTTCCCTTGACTTTAATTTGGCCAGGACCGGACGTTTAATCTCTCCCAAGAGGAGGAACCAGAGTACGGCTTGGAGGATGAATCCAGGCAGGGGCAAGTAAATACCGATTAAGACAGCAGCTAGACTTCCTAGCCCGAAACCGAGCAGGCTGTTTTGAAAATGAAACACCTTAATTTTTGCGACAACAGCTTCCAGGTTCAACCTGGAAGCTTGTTCGGTAATTGTTTGGGCCACTTTTGCCGCCGCGGGGGAACCGCTCTCCCGCTCGGGATATTCCCGGCTAAGCTCTTCAAAGGCATTAAGCATCGTTTCAAATCCCCTTTTGTTAAACAATATTTTGCTTGTATTTTTCGACTGTTAAAGGTAAAATCCTACCTAAAGAGGGGAATTTAATTTTTTGTTCTCTGGCCTCCGCGTCTCTGCGTGAGAACAAAATAGACATATCGGAATGACCATTATCGAAAATTGAGACTAATTTAAATCAAACTCACATAAAGGCGGCCCAGAATGTTTCATCCGGCAGTAAATATTTTATTGACTTTTGTTTTGATCATAATCTTGTTGCGTAAAAAAGTACGGACCGGATGGGTGATGCTCAGCGCCGGATTCGTATTAGGGCTACTATTTAAGGTGGATTTAACAGGCCAACTACTTACTTTAAAAAGGGCCGTAGTCAGCCCGGTCTTTCTCCAGCTGGGAGTGGCTTTGAATATTATCATGTTCTTGGAACATGTAATGCGGACCAGAGGTTATTTAAACAGGACCGTGGT
>JBLNDC010000598.1:0-8148 GCA_050261255.1 Bacteroidota bacterium | reverse complement strand
TAGCACAAACCGCCAACGCCTCTGATAAATTCCGGATAAAAAGGGTTCAACAAGTCGGGAACGATCACTCCAATGGTTTTCGTTTGACCGCTTTTTAAACTTTGGGCCATTAAATTCGGATGAAAATTTAGCTCTTTCACTACGTTTAAAATACGTTCCCTGGTGGCAGCGCTCATAAATTCATATTTCCCATTCAGGAACCTGGAGATTGTTGTCTTGGAAACTCCGGCTTTTTGAGCAATATCCTCAATCGTGACCTTAATTTTAAACTCCTTCTTTCTTCCACAAAACTGATAGCTAAGTTTCGTTAAACGGTTTCTAAATGAAGCTTTTAAAAAAGCAGCGCCTATTATGCTCTCTGCTTTAAATCATAATCATTTTTTGTATTCTCCATCAATAACAAAACACCTGCTTTTACGGAGATAAAATTCCGAATAATCTACCTGCAGCGAATCCGCCCACTCGATCATCCGAGGCCACCGTGCCCGCCCAGGCGATGGTAATCATATTTTTTACGCCGTCGATATTGCCGCAACTAACTAATACCACCGGGACCGGATAAAGTAGCGTTCCCGGTTTCCACTCCAATTTCGCCATGTTGGATTATCCTTTGTTTTTTTAATTTGATGCCTGTAATTATATTACTATTTTGTCCAAATAAAAGCTTCTGTTACGTCGGCAGCCTTTAAAACTCAACTTTTTCAAACTTCACCCTTCACTCTTCAAACTTTGAAAATTCAAAGCAAAAAACCCACAGATTCCTCCGCGGGCTTTGAATTTTCATTTGGTAGTCCCAAGGGGATTCGAACCCCTGTCACCGCCGTGAAAGGGCGGTGTCCTAGGCCTCTAGACGATGGGACCATATAAAATTGTGAAGGGTGAAGAGTGAAGTGTAAAATGGACTTTTATTTCAAACTTCAAACTTTTTAAAACTGGTGGGCCATCGGCGACTCGAACGCCGGACACCCTGATTAAAAGTCAGGTGCTCTACCGCCTGAGCTAATGGCCCGTTTCAAACGTCACAAAAGATATATTACAATATTTTAATTCTTGTGTCAACCCTTTTTCGTCATAACCTAGTCTTACCAAATATCATTGACTAAAATCGTTTCATCCCGGCGCCAGCCTACTGAAACCATGCTGATCGGAGCGCCCGCTAATTCGGAAATCCTTTTCAGATAATCCTGGGCTTGGACCGGTAGATCGGAAAATTGTTTAGCCTGAGTCGTTTCCTTGCGCCACCCGGGCATCTCCTCATAGATGGGAGTACACTCCGCCAAGACCTTGAGGCTGGCGGGAAACTCTTTTAAAACCGAGTTTCGGTACTGGTACCCGGTACAAAGCTTCACCGTTTCCATGCCGTCTAAAACGTCCAGTTTCATTACAACCAAGGAATCAACACCGTTGACTCTTACCGAATACTCGCCGATCACCCCGTCAAACCAGCCGCAACGCCTTGGCCGTCCGGTAGTGACACCGTATTCCCGCCCGCGGCCGTCCCGGAGCGCTGAAACCAAATTCTCCGGTAGTTCAGTCGGAAATGGGCCTTCACCGACCCTGGTGGAATAGGCCTTAATGACTCCAACCACTTTATCGATGCGGGTTGGTCCAACGCCGGTCCCGATGCAAGCCCCACCGGCAGTCGGCGATGAAGAACTGACAAAAGGATAAGTCCCATGGTCAATATCGAGCAACGCCCCTTGGGCCCCTTCGAACAGGACCTTCTTTCCGTCTTTCAAAGCCCGATTGATCAATACCGAAGTATCGGTTACATACTCTCTTATCTGTTCCGCATAGGACGAATATTCTTCATATATATTCTGGAAATCCACGCCCCGTTCTTGGTAGACCTGTTCCAGTAGTTTATTTTTGATCCTGACAATCTCGGCCAATATCTCCTTGAAAGTCTCCGGGTCCAAAAGGTCTACCATCCGAATGGAATCATAACGGGCATATTTATCCACATAGGCCGGTCCGATTCCCCGTCCGGTAGTGCCGATCTTCCCGATGGTCCGGCTGGATTCATCCAGTTGGTCCAAGATTGGATGGTAAGGCATGATCACATGCGCTCGATCGCTGATCCTCATCCCACTGGTATCGATCCCGCGTTTTTTAAGTCCGTTCAATTCCTGGAGAAGCACACCCGGGTTAATTACTACACCGTTTCCAAGTACACAAAGCTTACCGGGGTAAAGTATCCCCGAAGGCACCAAATGGAGTTTAAATTCCTCTTCGCCGACCACAACCGTATGTCCGGCGTTATTTCCGCCTTGAAAACGCGCCACCAGATCAGCCTGGCCGGCGAGAAAGTCGGTAATCTTCCCTTTACCTTCGTCGCCCCATTGAAGTCCGACAACCACCACTGACGGCATGTTCATCCCCCCTAATTTGCAGTTTAATACTATCATAGAAAATGATATAATACAATTTAATAGAATTTATATTTAAAATAAAAATTTTTTATAGGTGGTATTATGGAGCTTAATCAATTACGAACCTTTCACTTGGCAGCAACCGAGCATAGTTTCTCCAAAGCCGCTCAATTACTCCATCTTACCCAGCCGGCAGTCACTCAGCAGATTAAAAACCTCGAAACGGAACTGGGCGAAGCCCTCTTTGAACGCCTCGGACGAGTTCTGGTCCTGACGCCGGCCGGAGAGACGCTGCTCACCTTCGCCCAACCGTTGTTAAACTTGGCGGACCAAGCCTTTGAAACGGTACGCCAGTTTACCAATGAAAGAGGGCGTCTAACCATCGGCGCCGGTTCAACCAATACTATTTATAGATTGCCAAACCTGCTCCAACATTATCACCGTGATTGTCCCCAAGTTGAGCTAAGAATCAGGAATGGCGATTCCGAGTTGATTACCGGATTAGTATATGAAAACGCCATTGATTTAGGTCTGATCACCACAATTAACAATAATTTCCCGTCAGTTATCCAGGCTACCCCTTTATTTAAAGACGGTATTTGGTTGGTTGCCCCCCCTAACTATCCTCTTTCGATGACGCCAACCGAATTAGCTGCCGAGTCCCTCATTCTTTACCGGGCCGGTTCCGGCTTCCGGCGTTATTTGGAAGACCAATTCCGCAGCCAGCGGTTTACACCGAAAGTAACTATGGAATTGGAGAGCATCGAAGCGATTATTCGTTTAGTCAGGTGTGGTCTTGGATTGGCTTTTCTTCCCGAAATAGCGGTCAAAGAGGAAATAGCAAACGGAGTATTGAAAGCGATTAAAGTGGAAGGATGGCCCGAATTTTATCGTCAAACTCATCTCATTCTAAGGAAAGATAAGTATTTGACCTGGCCGATTAAGACTTTTTTAAAATTAATCGAGGAGTTATTCTGAAGCCTAAGGAGCAGAAAATTATGCACTTACCCGCATATCTCAATAAATTGATTCATCTAGTCAAAGCAATGAAGCCAAAAGTAAAAAATTACCATGCAAAAAGCCTGAATAAATAAAATATCCCGCAACATAATAATAGCGAGAAGCCGGTAGTACAATGACGGCGTTCATGGCTCACCAAGAGACTCAGGTTCATCAGATGGTGACTGCTTGTTCCCCGACCGGAACAGGTGAAAAGCCGGATGAATCTACCGGCTTCTTTAATAAATTTCCTAAAGGTCCGCCACTACAGTGGCGGACCTTTATTTATGGCAAATGCGGTATGGGATTGGCAGGCGCCCCATTAATCCTGACCTCAAAATGGAGATGAGGCCCTGTTGATAGGCCTGTGTTTCCAGAGAACGCAATTGTTTGTCCTTTAATTACTTTTTCGCCGACCTTCACCAATAATCTTGAGTTATGCCCATAGCATGTGGAAATTCCATTACCATGATCAATCGCCAAGAAATTTCCATACCCTCCCCTCCAACCGCTGACCAGTACTACTCCGCTATCCGCGGCCGCAATCGGGGTACCGCTTCGCACCGCGATATCCAACCCGCTATGATATTTTTTCTTCTTTACAACCGGATGATATCTCCAGCCAAAATTCGAAGTTATCCTGCCTTTGACCGGCCAAAGCATTTTCCCGGTACCTAAAGCCCCTCCTGATACTGACAGTTGTTGATCTTTTTTAATGGCGTTCTCAATTTCTTTAGAGGTCTCTTCCAATTCTTCAAGGGCTTTCTCCAGCTTAATTCGATCGGACTGAATTTTTATTAATTCTTGTTTTGCCAAATCAACTTTGGAGCTGATCTTCTCTTGTTCCTTTGAGACCCGTTTTTTTAAATCGAGGGTCTTTTGAAAATCCGATTCTACCTGTTCCACCTTGACTACGACCGCTTCCCGTTTCGACTCAATCTCCTGTTTGACACTGCTCAATTCTTCAATCAATTGCAGATCGTTTTGAATCACATAACTTAGAGTAGTATATTTGGAAATCAAATCTCCAAAGTTCTCAGCGGATAATAAAATCTCCAAAAATGATTGGGGGCCATATTTATAAAGCGCTACCACCCTTTGGTTACAAATCCCTTGCTTCTCCTCCAACTCCCTTTGTAGTGAATTGAGGCTTCTTTGAAGTTTACGTAATTCCGCTCGATTCGAATTATACTTTTTCCGGACTAACGAAAGCTGATTTTGAATCCGTTCCTCCCGATCGACCAGGGTGGCTAATTCCCGTTGTTGTTTGGCCAAGCTCCCCAGCACCGACTTTTCTTTACGCTTTTGCCGGGTAAGTTCAACCTTGGTCCTGTCGATTAACTGTTCCAGATGTTTGGGGTCAGTCCTTTCGGCGCCGAATACCGTTTCCGGTATAATAACCGAATTAATGATTACAATTAATAAAATTATTAAAATCGCTTGTAGACGCACAAAAAAATCCCCCTTACAGGGGATCTCTTCGGCATTAAGTTAAATCTATCCTTTTTTAACAATACAGGGACTTGCTGGCATTCTATTGGTTACGAAATTGAGTTTGATATAATTTTGCATATAGCCCGCCTTTAGCCAGTAGCTCTTTATGGGTACCGATTTCTACGATTTCTCCTTGGTTCATGACCACGATCCGGTCGGCGCTTAATATGGTTGACAGCCGGTGGGCGATTACGAACGAAGTCCGATTCTTCATCAACCGTTCCAAAGCTTCCTGAATCAAAACCTCAGATTCGGTATCCAACGCCGAGGTGGCTTCATCCAAGATTAAAATACGCGGGTTCCGTAAAATAGCCCTGGCGATTGCGATTCGTTGCCGCTGCCCTCCGGAAAGAGTAGCCCCCCTGGAACCTACCCTGGTTTGATAACCCTCCGGCGTCTCCATAATAAAATTGTGAGCATTGGCAGCTTTGGCCGCAGCGATTATTTCCTCCATTGAAGCGTCATTTTTACCGTATGCGATATTTTCGGCGATGGTCCCCCTAAACAAAATCGTTTCTTGCGGAACTATCCCCATTTGTTTCCGGAAAGCGCTCAATTTTAAAATACGTAAATCATAATCGTCAATCTTAACCTTTCCGGAAACCGGATCATAAAACCTGGCGATTAAATTAATCATGGTGGTCTTTCCGGCGCCGCTCGGCCCGACGAAGGCGACCAATTCTCCGGGATTGACTGTTAAATTGACCTCTTTCAAAACCATTTCGCCTGGTTGGTAAGCGAAAGAAACCTTCTCGAACTCCACTTTTCCTTGGATAGAGGTTAACTCCACCGGATTAAGCGCCTCAGCAACCTCGGAACGCTCATCCAAAAGTTCAAAGACGCGGTCCGTCGCTGCCAGAGCTTTCGGAACATGTCCAAAAATTGAACCGACTTTACGGATTGGATCAGCGATGGAACTCATTAAAAAGCTGAAGGTAAAAAACTCTCCCGGACTTAAGTTATGGATAATGACCAAATATCCCCCATAGGCCACAAAAATTGCGATCGCAAATGAAGCAGTGAAGTTAATTAAGGGATGAAACACCTGCCCCATTCTTAAGCCCCGTAAAGCTTTAGCATAATTCTCCCGGGTCTCGCGTTGGAAACGTTTAACTTCATATTCTTCCATACCAAAAGCTTTTACTACTTTAATTCCCGACAAAGTTTCCTCTAAAACCCCGGTAATGCTGGCGACGCTGTTCATAATCTCCTTATTGGCCCAACGCACTTTTTTACTCAAATAACTGATGGGCCAGGCTATTAAGGGGAAGACCAGAAAGAACAGTAAGGTTAATTTCCAATTTAAAATAAATCCCCAAGTTAGTCCGATAATGACTATAATTGGTTCCAACATGATATCCTGAATCCCTGAGGTGAAGAGATAATTAATAGCGTCAATATCGCTTAAAATCCGTGAAATCAATTGGCCGGTTTGGCCGGTTGCGTTTTTCTCAAAATAGCTCAGGGAAAGGCTTTGGAGATTTTGGTAAATATCATTACGGAGCCGCATAATAATTTTTTGGCCGGTGGATCCCAAAATAAAACTCTGTCCGAACTTAAAGATTCCCATCAAAAAGAAGACCACGATTAAAACTAATGGAATGATAAAAACAGTATAAATGCCTCGGAATAATACTAACTTCTCAGGTGTTTTGGTCTCTTCCGGAACTGAAACGTAAACATCCAAAGCGCCTAATTTCGGTCGAAGTTCACGACGTAGCAAATTAGTGAATTCTAACATATCTTGGTTAAATTCTTGGGGTACTTTAGCGTCAACAATGGCGACATTTCGGTCAACCTTAGTCGATTTAACTTCCAATCCCAGCCGATCTAGTTCTGCCACGATCTTAGTTGCCATTGACGATTCCCAATCCTTCGGAGCAGTCAAATTAAGCGTTATGTTTTTCATTTGTTGCCGATCCCAAGTGATACTGATCGGAATCCCTTTGGTTCGGTAAAAGATCGCATCGGTTAATCTCCCCATCAACCAAGCTTGGGAGAGGTTTAGTAACGACAAGAATATCGAAATCAAGCAAACAGCTATAAACCGATTTTTATATTGATATACATACTGTAAAATTCTTTTCACCGGGTCCTCCAGGTGTATATAATTAGAACTTCAATGCTTTATTTTAACATAACCGCTTTTTCTTGTTAACCTCATTTTAAATTTTTCTGTTCAAATCCGCCAGCTCCAATGCAGTCAAAGCTGCGTCCCAACCTTTATTCCCACTTTTAGTGCCGGCTCGTTCTATAGCTTGCTCGATGTTATCGGTGGTAATCACCCCAAATACTACCGGGACTCCGGTATCAAGCCCTACGGCGGCAACTCCCTTGGAAACCTCGGCCGCTACATAATCGAAGTGCGGTGTTGACCCCCGGATTACAGCCCCTAAACAGATTACCCCGTTATATTCTCCGGATTTGGCCAACTTTTTAGCTACTAACGGAATTTCAAAAGCCCCAGGCACCCAAACTACGGTAATGTGATCATCGGATACGCCGTGGCGTTTCAAAGCATCCTCGGCCCCATCAAGCAGGTGGCCGGTGATGAAATGATTGAACCGGCTGATGATAACGGCGAATTTTAGACCGGCTCCGTTTAAATGCCCTTCAATTACTCTCATTTTCTATTCCTCCTCCAGTAAATGTCCCATCTTCTTTTGTTTGGTCTCCAAATAAAATTGATTGGTTGGACGCGGTTTAATCCGTATCGGGACCCGTTCCGTAATTTCCAAACCATGACCGCCCAAGCCAATAAGCTTCCGAGGATTATTCGTCAAGAGTCTGATCTTGGTCAAACCTAAATCCCGCAAAATTTGGACTCCAATCCCGTAATCCCGTAAATCAGGCGCAAACCCCAGCCGAACGTTGGCTTCAACCGTATCCAAACCGTGATCTTGCAGCTGATAAGCTTTCATCTTATTCAATAGGCCGATGCCGCGGCCTTCTTGACGTAAATAAAGGACCACCCCAGCCCCTTCGGCGGCGATCATTTCCATCGACTTTTCCAGTTGTTCGCCGCAGTCGCAACGAAAAGACCCCAGGGCATCCCCGGTTAAGCATTCCGAATGAACCCTCACTAGTGGGGCCTTATCTTTTATTTTTTCCGGTTCGCCTAATACCAACGCCAGGTGCTCCTGGTTACAATAAAGGGTAGAATAGGCGTACAATTTAAAATTACCGAATTTATTAGGCATCTTAGTCTCAGCTTCGCGCTTCACTAATTTTTCCTGAGTACAACGGTAGGAAATTAGATCGGCAACGCTAACCATTTTTAAAC
>JBLNDC010000597.1:0-4128 GCA_050261255.1 Bacteroidota bacterium | reverse complement strand
ATTGAGGGAGTTAGCTACTTCGCTGCGGATGATTAAAGGTTCCGAGTTGCCCCGGAGGTCGATTTTACAAGAGTTTTTAAGGATTTTTGAAGGGAATTATCGTGCTTTATCAGCTGCAGGTCTCGCGGATATCATTAGGTATGCCAAGTTATATTCGGCTACTTTGGGTAAGATGGTCCGGATCAATCAAGGTTATAACCGGACATTGATCGGAGAAGCAATCGACCTTGATTATGACGGTAGCCTCTGGATTAAAGAGCCGTCCGGAGAGATAGTCCATGTTTATGCTGGAGAAATTATGCGAAATATGGAGCCGAAAGGAGAGAATTAGATAAATGAGTACGGGAGAAAGAATATTTGAGTTTGTGTTAAGTTCATTGATGATCGCTTTAATCGTGATCAGCGCCCGGTTGAGTCTGGCAATTGGGCCAATCCCTGTCACCATGCAGACACTGGCGGTGATTTTGAGTGGCTTATTACTAGGGTCAAGGAGGGGTTGGTTGGCTCCGACATTGTATCTTTTAATGGGGTTAACCGGTTTTCCAGTTTTTTCGGGTGGTGGCGGAATCGGTTACCTGCTCAAACCGACTTTTGGGTTTTTACTAGGGTTTATCCCAGCCGCCTATGTCGCGGGTTTTCTTTATCATCGAAAATGGTTTAAACGGGATTTCGTCAATGTGATAATCGCGTCACTGGTTGGAATAGCCATCATCTATTTGTTTGGATTCGGATATATCCCTTTCGCCGGTTTTCTTTTCGGGTCTGAGTTAGCTGTTTTGGCTGCAATTTTACCGGGTTTGCCATTAATGTTAATCGGCGAATGCTTAAAAATTATCGGTTTAACAATGGTAGTTCCAATATTAACTCGTGAATTGGAAAAAGCCCGTCAATCTTTTAAAAGGTAAAAAATGGTTAGAACTTGCGCCAGCACTCTACCGTCCAACTCTGGGCGGTAGTTTCAATATTTCTTGAAGCAGAAAACTTTACCGACCAATCTTCATTGAAACGATAAGCTGATGCAAGGCCAACATTAGCGGATTTGGTATCCCACAGATCGACGCCGAAAGATAACTTTGAGGTTGGAAGATAATCGAGTCCTAGGCCGACTTCATTACGGTATAGGCCAAATCGGCTGAGGGTATTGGGGGATTTGACTCCCCATTGAAAAGAAGTTAAGTTTTCGGCCCCGATATCCTCTACTCCAATTAGGAACTTATTCTTTTTGTTTAAATTTACATCCATCCGGTAATTGACAATTAGCCCCGTTTCATCCTGGTGACCGGCGCCGACATTATTATCAATCTTGAAATCTTCTAAGGCCGCCACATATTGGGACAATTTGCCCGCCGCTTCAGCTGCGGCTTTAATATTCTGTTTGACTTGGGAAGGCTCGCCGTCGTTGGAGGTCAATCCTTCAATAGCCCGGTTGATATTTTCAACCGCTTTATTGATGGTTTGGATGGTTTGGCGGGCGTCCTTGATCAACAATTCTACTTCGGGACTGTTTTCGGCCATCATTGCAGTGAATTTTTCAAGGTTGACGGAGATTTTTTCAGCATTAGCCAAGGTCTTTTGGAGTTCAAGGGCTGTTTCGCCCTTAGCGTCGAGCTGGGTTAAAAAACGATTGGCAGTGTTACTAGCCTGGGCTAATTCCGAAGCGGCCGAAGTTAGATTTTGAACTAACCGTTGAACTTCCGGGCTGCCGGTCAATTGTTCGAGACTGGCTGTGATCTGGTCGATCCTGGCAATAGAGTTATTTAAATAATTTAGTGATTCTTCATTGGTCAACAACTTAACCGAGTCTGCAATCTCTTTGATAGTGTCAATGACATCAGAGGCGGTTTCATATAATTGATCCATGGAATAAGGGCTTTGGCCCATAATTCGGTCACCCGAGACCTTGGTGATATTCGATTTCACTATAATAAGTTCCAGATATTTGTCACCGACGACCCCGGCACTGGCTATAACAGCCTTAGTGTTACGGGGGATGGTATATTGAGGGCGTATTCGCATGACCACTATCACTTGGTAGTCATCAAAATAGATTCGGCTGATTCTTCCAACATCAACACCTTGCAATTTAACTGGCGCTCCCGGACGCAGATCTTCAATTCGCTCAAATTCCGCTTCCAATTCATAACCTTTTTGAAGAAACTTGGAACCATTTAGCCAATAAAAGATAGCGAAAAGTATAAAAAGAGCGGCCAACGAAAAAAGTCCCACCTTGGTTTCAGGACTATTGAGTTGCATCGATATCCTCCTACTCGTTAGGGCTTAAACGACCAGCTGGAAGTTTTTCAGGAATTCCTTCATTAGAGGGTGTTCAGCATGTTTCAAGTTAGCCCTTTCTTTTACCTCGACTAGTTTTGCTTCATCAAGTAAACCGACGCGATCGGCAACCTTTAGAGCGCTGGTAATATCATGAGTGACTACAATAGATGTAATACCAAGCCGTTTTTGGAGTTCACCGATTAAATCATTGATGGTATCGGCGATGATCGGGTCTAAACCGGTGGTTGGTTCATCGTAAAGGAGAATCGGTGGTTCAAAAGCGATCGCCCTGGCGATGGCGGTCCTTTTTTTCATCCCGCCGCTTAGGTCGGACGGCATTTTTTGGGCTACGCTTCGATCAAGCCCTACGATGGATAAAACTTCATAAACCCGGTTACTGATTAGCGGTTCAGCCATTTGATCCCGGCGTAGACCAAAGGCTACATTGTCGTAAACTGTCATTGAATCGAACAATGCGGCCGATTGAAAGACCATCCCCATTTTATGGCGGAGAAATTGCCAGTCTTTTTTCGAAAGCATACTGGTGTTAGTTCCGTCAATTTCGATCCACCCAGCGGTAGGTTGGATCAATCCCATAATTAAGCGAAGCAATGTGCTTTTACCGCAACCGCTAGGCCCCATAATGACAAAGGTTTCTCCTTTTTTGAACTCTAAATTAATATTTTCTAAAATTACTTGGCCTTCGATTTGGTAATGGAGGTTAACCAATGAGATAATTGACATCTTCAGCTCCTATAAATTATAAAGAAACATCGACAAAAAATAATTAACAATAAAGATAATGATCGTAGCTACCACTACGGCCTCGGTTGTTGCTTTACCAACGCCTACCGCTCCGTTTTCAGTGTTGAGGCCTTTATGAGTCCCCACTCCGGCGATGATTATTCCAAAAAAGAAGGCCTTAATTAAACCGCCGACAAAATCCCAAAAAGTTACAAAGGTTAAGATCCCATCAATAAAATCAGCAGGAGGGATACTGGCGTAATAAACAGCCACGGCGATTCCTCCAACAATTCCAATTAAATTGGCAAAGGTTACTAATATAGGAAGCATCAAACCAGCAGCCAGAATTCGCGGGGCAACGAGATAGTCTATTGGATCGGTGGATAAGGTCTCCAAAGCCTCAATTTGTTCAGTAACCTTCATCGAGCCGATTTCCGCCGCAATCGATGAGCCAACACGGCCTGCCACCACAACTCCAGTTAAGACCGGAGCCAATTCACGGGCGAATGCTAAAGTCAATCCTTGGCCAAGTTGGTTGGTTAAGCCAAAGGTGGCGAAAATCTTAGCGATTTGTAAGGAAAAAACCATCCCGGTAAATAATGAGATGATAATGACAATCGGCAAAGAGTTAATTCCGATTAATTCCATTTGGAAAATGGTATTTTTCCAATAAATTGTTTTAAAGACAATGGCCTTAAAAGTTTTGAGATAAATATTGATAAATTCTCCAGACCGAAACAGTCCAATCAAAACATATCTGCCAAGTTGAGCAACTAGACTAGCTTTATTAACTTTTTTGGATAGAGACATTTTTTAGTCCTTTCCAAAATTTAATTACATAAGTAGTAAAAAGACAGTTCTGCAATTCACTAAATAATTCCTGCCGTAATCATAGTATATTTATTGTTAAAAATGTCAATCTTGAACTAAAAGAGTAATTATTCTCTTGTAAGCTTTAGATTTTAAATTCAAAGATTTGTTCCAATCTTTTATGAAGCTACTAACCCTCTTTTAATGGAGTTTGTAGGAATGGAAGTAAGGTGGCTAATGGGTAAAGTTTTATCCGGACACAGGAAAAAACAAATTGAAATTTTAAGACATGCTTTATTT
>JBLNDC010000596.1:0-12967 GCA_050261255.1 Bacteroidota bacterium | reverse complement strand
GCTCCGATGATGATTACGGTTTCGATCCTCTCCTTCATCAACGGCTGGAACAGTTATTTCTGGCCCAAGATGGTGGCTACCAAGGATGAATTCCGGGTGATCGCCGTAGGTGTTACCCGCCTGCGTCAAACCTTTGCGGGGATGGAAACCGCCAACTATAATGAGATTATGGCCGGCGCGGTGATGGCGATTATTCCAATCGTAATCCTCTTTCTCATCCTGCAGAAATATATTATGACCGGGATGAGCAAGGCAGCTATGAAGTAGGAGGCCGGCGATGAAAAAGAGATTTTACTCAATAGTTCTCTGCCTTTTGCTGGTTTTGTCCAACAGCGTGCTGGCGGAAAAAATAGCCGACCGCTATGATCGGATCTTCGACGCAGCGCAGGATGCCGGTAAATTGACGGTCCGCTTCATTAAGCTAACCACTCGCAGTGAAGACAAAAGCGGGGATTGCGCCATCATTACCTCGCCCGACGGCAAGGTAATGATGATCGATGCGGGCAATCCCAGCACCTTTGTTGATGTGGATCGCGCTCTGAAAGCGCTTGGAATTACACGCATCGATTATTTAGTGGCTTCCCACCCCCATGTGGACCATGTCGGCAACTTTGCGCAATTGATCAGGGCTTACCAAATAGGCGGGGTGTACACCAGCGAACTGGTATATCCGAACCAGCACTACCAAAACTATCAGGCGGCCATCAAAGAGACCGGGACGCCCCATATTATCCTGGCGGAGGGAGATTCCTTCAAGTTTGGCGACAATGTGTTGGTGGAGGTCTTCCATCCCGCGCCCGGCATCGTATATTACGATGGTTACCCGGCGCAGAGCACGCAGTTTATTAATAACCTCTCATTAGTGTTGAAGCTTACTTATGCCAAATCTTCCTTCTTGTTTGGCGGCGATCTGTATTCCATCGGTGAAGACGAAGTAGTGAAGCGTTACGGCGCCAAATTGGATTCCGATGTATTCAAGGTGGGACACCATGGGGACGCCACCTCCTCCAGCAAATCCTATCGGAACGCGATCAGTCCCCAAATCGCCGTGATGATGCATGACGCCATCGCCGATTTGAACGTCTACCGGAAGTATCGGCGGGAGGGCGCGGCTACTTACATTACCAGTATCGACGGTTGCGTGTTGGTGTCTACCGCGGGCGATGGCAAATACACTGTGATTACACAGTTCGACCGGAAGAATAACTTTCTTAACTAAACTGGCGAATCTATACAGGCAATGTTAAACACCTAACGCATAACCCGTAACGAAAAGGACCAAGCCCCGGAAAAGCCGGCAACGCCCCTCAACCGTTTCGCGCCGGGCGATCAAGCTAAAATGACGGCCGGGGTCAAAAGAAGATCAGAACTGGTCCGACAAATCAAAACGGGTTACGCCCAACGCGTAACCCGTAAGATCACCTCAACAAATTCCTTACATAGTCATGGTATTTAACTTTCAATACCTCCATTTTCGCCGCCATCTCCAGTTGCAGATCGGAAACCAATCCATAGTCCCGTTTTTTAATCGCTTCCCGGATCTGGCTAAAGAGGGACAGCTGCCCTTGGCGGTCCTGGAGCAACTCGACCCGGAGTTGCTGAATCTCCCGCCATTTGGCTTCATCATAATCGGTGCTGTTGGAGGGGTCATGGCACAAGTGAAAACTCCGGACTAAGGCCATGTTCTCCGGGATGATCCGGTCCCGCAGTTCCGTAATCCAAAGCGTGATCATGGCTTGGCGATAAGATTCGATAATCTTCGGAGTCAAGGCGTCCAGTTTAGTCAGGATAGCCGTCTTCTCCGGAAAACGGTCGAAGTTTTGCAAAGTTTCCCAGACCGTGGCGGGAGGTTTTCCGAAGATGCGGTCCCGTTCCTCGGCGCCAAAGGATTCAAAAACATCCTCCTCACTTCGGTAACAGCGTTCCTTCTCCAAATAAGGGGCAGCCTCGCCGGGCCGCTTCGAAAACTCCTTCTCCAACTCCAAGGCGGTTTTGCCGGAACTGATGGCGTAATTAATCCCATCCATCGCCCCATGGTAGAGGGCGGCCATGGCTAGATAGGTATTGGTATGAGGATTGGGGGAACGGACTTCAAACCGGGTCGCCAGAGGATTATCCAGATCCCGGATCAGGCCCGCCAGGATTGTCCGGTTCCGGCTGGGCGTATTCAGGTCATGGCCAATCGAAGCCACAATACAAGTGGGAGCCTCAAAACCGGGTTTCAAACGGTTGAAAGCGTCATTGCTGGCGGTGATGAAAGCGCCGATCGTTTCGTAATTCTTCAAGATGCCCATTAATGCCCCCCAGCCCAACGGGCTCATAAAATCTTTTTTAAGGTCGGCCGGGGCGAAAAGGTTGACTACCTTTCCGTTTTTGAGCTTGGCGTTGATACTTAAATGGGTATGTTCGCCGCTGCCGGCAACCCCTTCAATGGGTTTGGCGTTAAAGACGACTTCCAGGCCGTAAAGGCGGAAGACCTCCTTGATGATGATCCGGGCTAAAATCTCATTGTCGGCGGCTTGGAGGGCGCCCGCGTATTTCCAGTCGATCTCCAGCTGTTCCATGATATCGTTGAAATGGCCGTCCCCACTGACTGTCGCTTTAATGCCGCCCACTTCTTTATGTCCCATTTCCGGGCTCAAACCATACTTTTCCAGTAAAATCAAGGAATCTTCCAAAGCGGTCCGGACCGCTCCCTTAGTCCGTTTCCAGTATTGTTCCTGTAAGATTTGGGAAGTGGACAATTTCTCAGTCTCCACCTTGATCCCCGGGGTGCGCACCCAAAATTCCAACTCAGTGGCAGCGGTAAAAATGATCTCATCCAACTCGCCGGGATCAATGCCGAGATTAGATAGGAATTGGGGGTTGGCTTCGAAAAGTTTGAGTAATTCTTCTTTAACCCGGCTCAGGGTTTGGGCCAGAACCGAGCGGGAATCAACTTTATGGCCGCTGTGAATCAAGAAGGATGGAATCCTTAAGGTGCCAATGGGATTGCCGGTTTTGGGATCCAAATGTTCATAGTTGTAATCAACGAACCAGTTGACTGAAGGGTCGGTGATGAAGTCAACCTTGCCATTGTTCAAGGTGGCGATCTTGGGCAGGACCACGCTGGAACCGTCGGTCTGAATCCCGCCGCTCAAGAAATCCTCAACATTCTTTAGAAAACTGGATACCGGGATCTTTTCGTCGGTATCGTTCCCGCCCAAATCGACTCCTACCAGGGAGACGAATTTGATTTGCGGGTTTTCGATTAAAACCTGTTCCAACCCCTCCGCGTTTCGCAACTCGGGGGGGATTAAATAGAGTAAATTTTCATTGGAAAAACTTTTAAAAGGAGCGTTCATTGGTTACACTTCCTATAATTAATAATCCTATTTAATATTCTGATTATAACGAATGTTTCCTGCAATAAAAAGCTCTTTTTCGGAATTTAAAACTTTTTTAAAAATATAGCGTAATCAATTTAAAATCAGTTCGGCAAAAGCAGGATAATTAAATTAAATGCCAAATAGATCAAAAGGCTAAAACCTAAATCTTTGGTTGACCGTCTTCAGGATAAAATGAAAACTGACATCCTTAAAATTGACCGCCATCGGCCGGCAGGTTTGGAACCGGCGGCCCGGATTCTGCGGGGCGGAGGCCTGGTGGCTTTTCCCACCGAAACCGTTTATGGCCTAGGCGCGGTCTATAATAACGAAAAAGCTTTGCTAAACATCTTCGCGGTTAAGGGAAGACCGGCAGATAATCCGTTGATTTTGCATATTTATGATCTGGATCAGTTGAGTCAAATTGTCAGTTCCATTAATTTCCTTGCTGAAAAATTAATTGAGCGTTATTGGCCCGGTCCATTAACATTAATCTTTCCTAAAAGGCCGGAGATCTCTGCGGTGGTTACGGCAAACCTCGATACAGTAGCGGTCCGAATGCCTTCCGACCCGGTCGCCCGGGAATTGTTGCGGCTCACCGATCTTCCGGTTGCCGCGCCCAGCGCCAATTTATCGGGCAAACCCAGTACGACCTCAGGCGAGCATGTCATCAAAGATTTAGCGGGGAAGATTGAGTTGATCATCGACGCCGGACCTTGCCCGGCAGGGGTGGAGTCCACCGTTTTATCCCTGACCGGGGCTGCTCCCGTGCTCCTCCGGCCCGGAGTAATTACCCGGGAGGAAATGGAGGAGGTTTTAGGGAAACCTATTTTAATGGCCAAACCCGGGGATAGCGAACGTCCCCAAGCCCCGGGGATGAAGTACCGGCATTATGCCCCGGAGGCGCCGGTGGTCTTATTCGAAGGTCAGTCGGAGAAGATCGTGCCTGAGATTAACCGACAGCTGGCTGCTCAGAAGCAAGGCCAAAAAGCGGTGGTCCTGGGGACTACCGAAAACATCGCTAATTATCATAACGAATGGACCCTTGATATGGGGCCTCGGGAACACCCCGAGATCATTGCCGGTAGGATCTTTCAATTATTGCGCTTCTGCGACCAACTCCAAGCCGACATCATCTTCATCGAAGGAATCGCCGACCAAGGAGTGGGGACTGCGGTAATCAACCGGTTGCGCAAAGCGGCGGGAGGTAACATCGTCCATGTTTCGTAAAGGATTATTCCTGGCCATAGTGACTGTTAGCGTTTTATTGATGAGCGCCGCCGGTCTGACGGATGGTTATAACCCGCCGCAAGTAGGCGAATGTCTCCAATATAAAGTGTATATCAAGTCAATGATGCATGGGGCCGATCAAACCGTAAGGGTTGTCGAATCGAGCAATTACAAGGAACGGCCCGTACTTAGGATTCAAAGTAATATGGACACGGTGGGACTGGCTAAAACCATCACCAAATATCGGGAATGGGAAGAGATCATCTTGGACTTGGAAGGATTATACCCGTGGGTGATCCGGCGCCAAGTCTCGGATAAGGACGGCCTCGAGAGCGAGGAAGTAGCTTTCGACTATGCCAACGGTCTAGCGGTGCGCACCGTTTCCAAAAACGGCGGAGCGAAGGAGCAGACTGCGATTCAAGTTCCCGGTTATGTCCAGGATGTGCTCTCCTTACAATTTTACCTCAGAAAAAATATTGCTCTAGGGAACAATCAAATCTACTTTTACTCCGATGGTGAAATTAGGAAAATCAGCTATCAAGGGACTGAGAACCAAGAACTTTTAACCTTGGAATGCGGGGAGTTCAAAAAACATTACCAGATCAACAATGCGGAGCAGAAGATCACCATCTTATTATCAGCCACACCCGAGCGTTATCCGTTGGTGATTCGCAAAATCGGCAAAATCGGAAAGATCGAAGCGAAGTTGGTCGGGATTAAATAGGCGCCGGTCGTAATCTTGCTTGATCCGTTAAACGTTCAACGGCGCGGATTATGCGCCCACGGGCGGGCTAAATTTTCGAACTCGCCTTGATAAACAATCGCTAGGTAACGCATAATTCGGAACGGGTGACCACTTCCTTTAGCTTTGAATATCCGGTGTGAGTCTTTTCAGGTTCAATGAAAGATAATTGCCGCATTCCGCACATTTCCATAATAAATAGCCTTGGCAGCGGATGCCTTCGAAAACAAGATCGTTACGACATGCTGGGCACTCTAACCCAAGCCAGCCGGTGGTTTTTTGATAGAAAAACCATTTTGAAGACATATTTTCCTCAGACTATACAGGATTTTGATAAGCTGTTGTGGAATTTATTATCTGACAATCATACTTTTACCAATTAATTCTAAATTATACGGCCTTAGTGGAGGAGACCGGTAGCGAATGATCAAACGGGTGCTTTTCGTATGTACGGGAAATACTTGTCGCAGCAGTATGGCCGAGGCATTGCTCCGTAAGATGTTAACCGAGGATTTAGGTGAAAAGGCAGCTACAATTCAAGTGATTTCCGCCGGGACCGGAGCGATTACCGGCGACATTGCCTCGCCTAACGCCATCGAAGTGATGAAGCATGAGGGGATCAATTTACAAGGACACCGCGCCCAAAGAGTCACTCCGGAGATGGTTAATGCCGCCGATTTAGTATTAACAATGACTTTAGACCAGAAAAAGGCGGTTTTAAATATGTTACCCACAGCCAAATTTAAGGTTTTCACCTTGGCCGAATTCGCCGAAGGCGTCAAAGAGATCGAAGCGTTGATGAATCACGCCGAAAAACTCCGTTTACATTTGGAAGAGAAACGGCGGAAATATTTAGAACATCGTAGCCCGGAATTGGAGGATTTACGCCGCCGGATGAGAGCCCTCGACGGGGAACTGCGCCAAATCGAGCAAAAAATGGAGCAGGAAATCGCCTCCGAAAAAAGGGAATTAGAACAGATCCAGGCCAAATTGACTTCCTTGGAGATCCCCGATCCCTATGGCCAAAACATTGAAGCATATCAGGTTTGCGCTTCGGAAATCAAGCAGAAATTGAAAACGGTGGTTTCAAAGATCAAAGAGTCACTGGCCGATACCAATTAAATAAAATCATGATAAGGAGTTGATTCGGTGGCTAAGTTGCATGTGATTGACCATCCCTTAATCCAACATAAGCTTTCGATTATTAGGGACCAGAATACGGGACCCAAGGAATTTCGGGAACTCTTGGAAGAAGTTTCGATGTTAATGGCCTATGAAGTAACCCGGAATCTGCCGGTGGAGGAGATCGATGTCGAAACCCCGGTAGCTACGGCCCGTTGCCGGACCATGAATACTAAAGTGGCGGTAGTGCCGATTTTAAGAGCAGGATTGGGAATGGTCGGCGGCATTTTGAAATTGATCCCCACCGCTAAAGTCGGCCATATCGGAGTCTATCGCGATCCCGAGTCTTTACAGCCGGTTGAATACTATTGCAAGCTTCCGGTGGACATCACCGAACGTGAATTGATTTTACTCGATCCGATGTTGGCTACCGGCGGTTCGGCGGCTGCCGGGATTCAGTTTTTAAAGCAACGGGGCGCTTCTCAAATTCGGTTAGTTTGTTTGATTGCCGCTCCCGAGGGCATCAAGCACGTGCAGGAGATACACCCGGATATCGATATCTATGTTGCGGCGGTGGATGAGCGCCTTAACTCACATGGTTATATCATTCCCGGTTTGGGGGATGCCGGCGACCGGCTGTTTGGAACGAAATAGGCAACATGAAAAACCCGGTATGAAAGCATCCGGGTTTTCTGATATTATAATGGCATATTAATTAGGGAACCGAAAGCACTGGTGAAAATTAAAGCGACGGATCGAGAAATGGTTTTAGAAAAGGCCGCGCCCGAGTAAACTGATCATAAGTTGAAACCTTTAACTTGAGGAGGTTCGCTTGGATTCGGGGAATTGGGTAAAAAGAGCGGACACCCGGCGGATCAAAGCCATCGCCGTCTTTGGTACCAGGCCTGAGGCAATTAAAATGGCGCCTCTCTTAACCGCTTTATCCCAATCCGTATTTTTTCAGGTTAAGTCGGTAGCCACCGGGCAACACCGCCGGATACTGAACCAAGTTTTATCCGTTTTCGGGATTAAACCCGATTATGATTTGAAGATAATGACCAGGGGACAATCCCTCGTCGAGATTACGAACCGTGTTTTGAAAGGCCTTACCCCCATCATTAAACGGGAGTCACCGGATTTAATCATTGTCCAAGGAGATACAACCACCACTTTTGCCAGTTGTTTGGCTGCTTTTTACAGTGGCGTGAAAGTTGCTCATATCGAAGCCGGCCTTCGGACCGGAAATAAACAACATCCTTTTCCGGAGGAGGCCAATCGGGTTTTAACCACTCATTTGGCGGATTGGCATTTTGCGCCTACTTCGGAGGCCAAAGCCAATTTAATCAGGGAAAATGTCTCGGTGGAATCGATTTTTGTAACCGGTAATACGGTGATTGACGCTTTATTTCAATGCCTGGTCGGGCAGACGCTTCATCCCAGGTTCGCCGGGAAAGACCAGCTGATCTTGGTCACTGCCCATCGGCGCGAGAATTGGGGCGAACCTCTGGAGCGCATCGTGTCGGCTTTGAAAGGGATTTTGAAAGATAATCCCCGGGCGGAAATGATGATTCCAGTCCATCCGAACCCGCGGGTGCGAAAGGTATTTTACCGGCAATTAGCGGGCGACCCCCGGGTCCATTTATTAGAACCTTTTGATTATCGTGAAATGGTGGCGGCATTATCCACCGCTTACTTAATAATCACTGATTCCGGAGGCATTCAAGAAGAAGCCGCGGCCCTGGGCAAACCGGTCTTAGTATTGCGGGAAACCACCGAAAGACCGGAAGGAGCGAAGACCGGCGCCATTAAATTAGTAGGCACCCAACCGGAGTTGATCATCTCCGAGGCCACCAGGTTGCTCCAAGACCAAACCGCTTACCGGACGATGGCCCAAAAGGTCCATCTGTATGGAGATGGGAAAGCGGCAGCCCGAATCGTATCCGGTTTACTATACATCTTCGGCTTGGCCCAGTCCAGACCGGCCGATTTTGAACCGGTGACCAATCTTTAAAGAGCGGGTGATTCAGATCAGTCGGAAAAACAACAACCAAACATGGCGGGTAGTAGCCTTATACGGTTCTCTAAGCCTCAACCTGGGACTGATGATCTTAGGCGGGTATTTTATAGGGCGCTTAATTGAAAAGCACTTTCACTGGTCCAATATGTCCCTAACCGGAGTATTGACCGGGCTTTTTCTCGGATTATACCAAATGTTCGCCATCGCTTATCGGGCTGGGAAGAAATGAAATATTGGTTCATTGCATTAGCCTGCCTTAACTTGGGTTTAATTTTCGGTTTCGCTCTAAAAGGGATAACTGGAGCTTTACTTTTGGGCTTGACGGTCTTAATAGTCGATTACGCCGGTTTAAGGCTGCGATTCGGTTCACTCCGGAAAACCGGGACAAGTCTAAAATCATATGCGGTTATCGGCGGATTTTTTTTTAGAATCGCCAATCTAGTCCTTTTTTTAGGGGTGGGGTCTCAGTGGTTAATACCCGCTGCACAGCCTTTTTTTCAGGGAATGATCCTAACCATTCCCGTTTGGAACCTGTTGGCGGCAGCAACCGGGTGGCGCGAAGGAAGTCGCGAATAATTAAATCGGCTCGGTTAAAATTATTGGTAGTCGCCGCCGGGTCGACCAGGGCCGAAAAGATAAACATAGGCTACGAAGCGTTACTTAATACCTACGCCTCATGCCTTACGCCTATATTTATCGGGACGAAAGTAGCTACTGATTTTCCGAAACCGAGACAGTCGAAAGGAATTAAGTAACATGGAACACACCTCCAATATCATTACCTGGGCGGGTTTAACCTTCGATCCGCGAATCATCGCCATGACTTGGGTGGTAATGGGGATCATTATCCTATTGGTTTTGGTGGCTTCCCGAAAATTGGAGCGGATCCCCAAACGCTGGCAATGCCTGTTGGAAATAACCGTCGAGTTTATCAATAGCACCGTCGTTGATAGCTTGGGACTGCATGGGGTTCGATACAGCTACTTTTTTGGATCTCTATTTCTCTTTATTTTGTTCTCCAATATGTTGGGCTTGGTTCCCGGGCTGGCTTCGCCCACCAGAGACGTCAGCGTTACCTTGGGGCTTTCGGTTTTGGTGGTAATCTGGATGCAATATATCGGCATTAAAGAAAACGGGCTGATAGGACATTTAAAGCATTTTGTGTCACCTAATTTTTTCTTTTTTCCCCTCCATTTGTTGGAACTGTTTACCCGGCCGTTAACATTGGCCTTGCGGCTTTTCGGCAATATATTCGCAGGTGAAATTTTGATTGAAAAATTGACTGAAACTTTTCATGTGGTCATCCCTAGTTTGTGGTTGCTGATGAGCGTAGTAATCGGCGCAATCCAAGCATACATCTTTACCATCCTTAGCGTGGCCTATACTGGTGTTACGGTTATGGCAGAGCACGCCGAGACGGAAGGCAGCTAAAGCCCGTGCTCGCGAGCGTAATCATAGATCGTAAATTGGTAGATGAGCGAGTTTCATAATTACCTTTAGTAAGATTATATTGTATCAAATGAGAAATTTTAAAATTTTGAAATCGCCTAATCTAATTATTGATAAACTATCACGAGGACGAGTTCCATTCCGCTGAGGACGAGCACGATCAAAGGCTTACAATTTTCTTGATTTGAGAATAATAGCAATGGTATCTTTTGGTTTTTAAAATATCGGAGGTGTACTGATCATGGATTGGAATACTTTAGCGACAGTCATTGTCATCGGGGCGATTTGTGTCGGATCTAGTTTTGCGGCTGCCTTTTCCGACTCCAAAGTAGTGGCTACCGCCCTAGAGAGCATCGCGCGCCAACCCGAGGTGGAGCAAGGCCTCTTCCGGGCGATGTTAATCGGTATCGGGTTAGTGGAATCGATCCCCATTATCACAGTGGTGATCGCTTTTATCCTGCTGGGAAGATTGGGATAGTATAGGAAAGAGAGGCTTACCATGGAGGTAACATTCAATTCCGGGACTTTCCTGGTGATGATGATTAATTTTATCATCTTAATGTATGTCCTGGTCAAACTCTTGTACCGGCCGGTCCAAGGAATCCTTGAAGAGCGGCGTCAAACTATCGCTCGAGACTATGCCGCGGCGGAAAAAGCCAAGCAAGACGCGGAGCAATTGCAAGCAGAAGCCAGGAAGAAGATGGAAGAGTCTCACGTCGAAGCTTATGAAATTATCGAAAGGGCTCGCAATGAAGCCGAACGGCTCCGCGATGAGTTAATCACCCAAGCTAGGCGGGAAGCGGATCAATTGCGTCAGCGCAGCCAAAAAGAGATTGAACGGGCCAAACAAATCGCCAGGATGGAACTGAAAGAGGAAGCGGTTGAACTTGCCCTTCTCTCCGTGAAAAAAGTCTTTGAAAAGAATAAAACCTCGCAATTGAATGACGCTTTAATTCGCGGGGTATTAGAAGAGATTAACAAAGGAGCCCTCGAAAATGAACTCCCCGGCAATCCATAATTACGCCAAAGCTTTGGTGGAGTTGATGAAGGAACGGGGCCTGCTGGATCTGACTCGGGAGACGGCCGAAACACTAAGCGACTATTTTAAAGACCAGGAACTGATGTTGTTAATGGGGCACCCTAAGATTCCCCCCGAGGCGAAAAAAGCACTGCTTCAACAGATAGCCCCTCCCGAAATGCCACAGGAGTTTTTGAATTTTCTAAATTTAATAGTGGACCGGGGGCGGTCTCAGCTGTTAGTCAAGATTATGGAAGCTGTCGTCCAGCTTGCCATCGTGGAACAAGGCTATGAGAAGGTGACCTTGGTTTCATCCCAACCGTTGACGGAGCAGGAACAAGAGTCGCTCCGGAATAAGCTGGAGGCCTTATGGCAAGTTAAAATTTACCCCGAATACCGGGTTAACCCCAATTTGTTAGGGGGAATTATCATCCAGCGCGGCGATAAGCTTTACGACGGTTCCTTGAACGGGCAATTATCTAAAATTAAAGAGATGTTAATGGCATAGTAAAATCGGCAATTGCTATTAGGAACTATTCACAATTATCACGATTAATTAAAGGGTGGATATGATGCGGTTTGCCACAGAGGAGATTGTCTCGGTTATCAAAAAACAGATCACTGATTATCATTTGGACCTTGAAGCGGTAGAAACTGGGACTGTGCTTGAGGTCGGCGACGGGATAGCCCGTGTTTACGGCCTTCAAAAAATTATGATGGGCGAGCTGCTGGCTTTCCCCAATAAAGTTTATGGTCTCGCCCTTAATTTGGAAGAGGATAATGTAGGTTGTGTTTTATTAGGCGACGAGACCTTACTCAAGGAGGGCGATCTAGTCCGCCGAACCCACCGGGTGGTTGAGGCGCCGGTTGGTGAAAGCCTAATCGGCAGAGTGGTCAATGCCCTCGGCCAACCGATTGACGGTAAAGGTCCGATCATCACCAACGACTACCGGCCGGTCGAAAGCGACGCTCCGGGTATCGCCGCCCGTGAGTCGGTAAAGGTCCCGCTCCATACCGGGATCAAAGCCATTGATACGATGGTTCCAATCGGCCGCGGCCAACGGGAGTTGATCATCGGCGACCGGCAGACCGGTAAAACAGCCATCGCCATAGATACCATTCTCAATCAGAGCCATTCCGGAGTGATCTGTATTTATGTCTCCATCGGCCAAAAGGCTTCGAAATTAGCGCAAGCGGTCCATCTTTTGGAGAGCAAGGGGGCGATGCTCTATACGATAGTAGTAGCCGCTACCGCTGATGAACAAGCTTCCATGCAGTATTTGGCTCCGTTTACCGGTTGCGCCATGGGCGAGTTCTTTATGTGGCAAGGAAAGGATGTTTTAATAATCTATGACGATCTTTCCAAACACGCCGTCGCTTACCGGACTATGTCTTTACTGCTACGGCGCCCTCCCGGACGGGAAGCTTTTCCCGGGGATATTTTTTACCTTCATTCCCGGTTATTGGAACGGGCGGCCAAATTGAATGCAGCCAACGGAGGCGGTTCGATGACCGCCATTCCCATCGTCGAGACTTTGGCCGGGGATATTTCCGCTTATATCCCGACGAACATTATTTCGATCACTGACGGCCAGATCATTCTAAGTGGCGAGTTGTTCTTCGGCGGTGTCCGTCCTGCCATCAGTGTAGGACTATCGGTTTCCCGGGTGGGTGGAAATGCTCAGATTAAAGCGATTAAACAAGTCGCGGGGAGGCTGCGGCTGGATTTGGCCCAGTTTAGGGAGTTGGAATCCTTTGCCCAGTTTGGAGCGGAGCTTGATAAATCAACCCAAGCCCGGCTGAACCGGGGCGTTCGGATTATTGAGATCCTAAAACAAGATCAGTACCAACCGATGTCTATCTTTGATCAAGTGGTCCTAATTTTCGCTGTGACGCAAGGTTTTTTAGATGAGATACCGGTGGAAGCGATCCGCCGTTTTGAAAAGGACTTTCTTTATTTCATGCAGATCGAAGGCCAGTCTTTCTATAAACGTTTAAAAGAGATCCGATTTTTGGATAAAGTC
>JBLNDC010000595.1:0-7092 GCA_050261255.1 Bacteroidota bacterium | reverse complement strand
TATCGGGCAGAGTGGGAGTAAAAAGATTAAAATTCCCATTCGCAGCCTCAAAGAATACCAGTTTGTTTACGGAAAGAATAAACCGGGCGTCGGCACAGGCACCGGCGACGAACAACGGGGCGATGTAATCAGCCGGAATAATAAAAACGGTAAAGGCCTGGGGAATCAGGGGGCTGGAAATGATCCGGGCGAAGATATCTATGAAACCGAGATCACCCTCGAGGAGTTAATCAATTACCTTTTTGAAGACCTTAACCTCCCGTTTATGGAACGGAAACGTCTGGCCGAGTTGGAGACAGTTTCCAAACAGAAGCGCTGTGGTTACCAACATAAAGGGCCTCCGCCCCGCCTTGCCAAGAAGAAAGCGGTAGTGGAGAAGATTAAACGCCGCCAAGGCTCCAAGCGGAACGAACCTGAGAATACTCCCGCTGCAACTGAGGAGCAGGAGAGCGAAGGACGTTTTCCCTTCCGGGAAGAAGACTTGCGTTATCATCGGATTCGGGAAGAACGGACTCCGGAATCTAATGCGGTAGTAATCTGTATCATGGATACTTCCGGGTCGATGGACCAGACCAAAAAGTACTTGGCACGGAGCTTTTATTTTCTGCTGTATCAATTTATCCGTTTAAAGTATGTCAATGTGGAACTGGTTTTTATCGCCCATACTACAGAGGCTACGGTAGTTACGGAGGATGAGTTTTTTCATAAAGGTGAATCAGGCGGGACCTATATCAGCAGCGGTTATGAAAAAGCTTTGCAAATCATCGAAACCCAATATCCTCCTTCTTGTTGGAATATTTATGCTTTTCATTGTAGTGACGGAGATAACTGGGAAGAAGATAACGCTAAAACCTTGGAACTGGCGGAAAAACTCTGTCAGACCTGTAATTTATTCGGATATGGCGAAATTATGACCGGAACCAGCACTATCCGGAGGTTGTTTCAGAATATGATTAAAGCCTCCAACTTTGCCCTGGTCACCATCAATTCCCGGGAAGATATCTGGCCGGGACTCAAGAAAATGCTGGCCCAGGAGGAAAAGATATGAGCGAGTTCAGCATTAAGGAGTTGGAACAATGGAATGAACGAATCGAGGCCTGCGCGCGTGAGATGGGCCTTGATTTTTATCCACAAGAATTTGAGATCTGTTCTTACGAAGAGATGTTAGGCTATGAAGCTTATACCGGGTTGCCTAGCCATTATCCGCACTGGAGCTTCGGTAAAGCCTACGACAGGCTCCATACTTTTTACCGTTATAATTTAACCGGGCTCCCTTATGAGATGGTGATTAATTCCAACCCTTGTTTGGCCTATTTAATGCGGGATAATACCTTGCTTTTACAAATTCTGACCATCGCTCATGTCTATGGACATAACGATTTTTTCAAGAACAACCGGCTTTTCAAATCGACCCGTCCGGAAATGGTGATTGATAGTTTTAAGAATCATGCCGAACGAATCAGGAGTTATATTCAGGACCCCAGCATCGGATATGTTAAGGTAGAAAGGGTACTCGATGCGGCCCATGCCCTTCGTTACCAGGTCAATCGGACGATCGGCGCTAAAAAGCTAACTCTTGAGGAAGAAAAAAAACGGTTAGTCGAGGAGTATCAACGCAAGACACAGGCTGATCTTTTCGGTAGGCCGGCAGAGGCGGTGGCGCCTCCTAATTTAAACCGGATTCCCCTCGAACCGGAAGAAGATATCCTAGGATTTATCATCGAATATAGCCGACTGGATGTATGGGAAAAAGAGATCATCCGGATTGTCCGAGCGGAGAGCGAATATTTTTTACCGCAGATTGAGACTAAAATTATGAACGAGGGCTGGGCTAGTCTCTGGCATTACCGGATTCTCCAAAAACTAGATCTACCCCAAGATTTGCATTTGGAATTTTTAAAACGCCATCACCAAGTTATCCGGCCCCATCCCGGAGGACTCAACCCCTATCATCTGGGGTTTGTAATCTTGAATGATTTGGAAGCTCGGTTTGGTCCGGAGAAGATCTTCGAAGCCCGGGAGATCGAGTCGGACCGTTCATTGATCAGGCGTTATCTGAGCAGAGATCTTTGTGAGGAGTTGCACCTTTTTGAATACTTTCAAAACGACGAGGAAGGAATCATCAGTGAAGTCGCAGATGAGGAAGGTTGGGAACCGATTCGGGACACCTTATGCCAGATTATCGGGATGAGTTCGATTCCTGTGATCAAGGTAAAGGAGATGTCGCCCCGGGATGGGAGCTTAATCTTGGAACATGAACATGACGGCCGGGAGCTTGAGTTGGCCAATACGGGTGAGACCCTCAAGTATTTAGTGGAGTTGTGGGGAAAACCGGTGAAGTTGATTACCAGGATGAAGGGTAAGGAGAAGATGATCGTCTGTGATGAACTGAAGAAATTGACAGCGGTTGATTAAACAGAGTAGACAAGGTTGTTGTAAAATAGATTTTTTGCCGTTCTGTCCACCCAGGGTTAAAACCCTGGGTTAGGCTAAAAAATTATTCTAAAGCCCGATAAACGGGCTCGGTAAGCCTTCGGAGCGTTTACCCAGCCCCATTTCATGGGGCTTGAGAATGATTTTATATACCTAGCCAGGTCCTTTAGGGCCTGGCGGAGATGAGGGCATCCGTTTTGTCTATTTTTGCAACAACCTCTTCCTTTTGCGTTATTTCTTTTTTTGCTGATATGAATTATAGACTGTAAACAGTTTGTGAGTCATGTAGAAATCCTGAAAGACAATTTGGGCGGATTCTTTTTTTTCGGTATTCTCAAGAAAAGCGACGCGTTTTCCACCGTCCGGCGTCGGCTTAATATTGATCATTTTAAAGAAATCTTCGGCTTTGCCCTCATACTTGGCAAGGAGTAAAAATTCCTTGACCCCTTTTTGATCATAGAAGGTGAACGCTTCGGCTTTCGTTGGAAAATAGTGAAACTCGACGATAAATTCTTCAGGTTCGTCCTTAAGGATTTCCATTCCGATTAGGTTAGTATCTACATCTTTAGTGATTACATTGATGACCATAAAAGCACCAATGATTAATATCGGGATTCCGAACCACAAAAATTTTCTATTTTTTCTGCTTTTTAATAATAGTAAAACTCCTAGAAAGAACAGAGTAAGCCCGAAGGAAGCAAAATAACTCATGCTAAAACCTCCAATGAAATATTGTTTAATCAAATTTGACTTTTGTTTTATAAATCCTGCTTTTTCTTTGATACGTATTATGCGTTCAACGTTTCGTGGTGTTCGATTGGATGACTGCGAGAACGATAATTTGAGTATCAATGTGACCAAAATTTTATAGTCCTCTACTCTGCTTTGTCGGTAATTCTCTTCCACTTGAATCAGTAGCTTGAATAGGCTTCCGATGGGAAGAGCCAGAGTAGGTCGATTTTTAGTGCAAATTTTTATTAGCAGTTGCAAATTTAACCATGGGAGTCTAATTACATTGCCCTGGGAGAATGTAGAGCTTCCCAAATCAGCTTCGCATCTGAAATTATGAAAATGGGGCTAAGGTAGATCGAAAAGGGGCGTATGAATTATCCGGTCGGAAGATATGTCAACCGACAAAGGGGGTAAAATTTTGGAAAAATTCACTAAAATACCGGGTCATTTTTTCGGTAAAGAATTTTACCGCCTATTTTTGGTAAAAAATGAACCCTCTTCGGATTAAATAATTTATTTCCAAAACCCGATATCTAAAACACGGGTTACTCTACTCGAAAAAAACTAAATATCTTAACAGGAAGTTAAGAAAAAACGTCTCAAGGAGGGGACAAATATGAAAATTGTTGACGCCAATGTATCTTTGGCCAGTAGCCACCATTCCTCAAAGCAAATCCACACTGAAGAATCTTTAAAGTTTTGGGCTGAGTTCCAACCGCGCCTCGAAGCAGGCAAAACCAATCCCGTTCAAATCCGGAGAACTGCGCCAGATTGGAATCAATTGATCTCTGATTTGGAAAAGTTGCTTGAAAAATACCAGATCGAAATTAAACCCATTGACGAAAACGAGATCCAGGTCAAAAATCTTGATCAGATCAAATTAAAAATAATCGAAAGATTCATTAATATTTTAACCGGTAAAAACCTCCGGTTTAAAATTTTACGCCGCCCGGATTCTACCGCTGTGTTCATGCCGCAACCATCCGAAAACAAGACCAATGAACCTTCCCAAAGACCGGTTTTCAAATTTGCCTATCACCGGCGGGAAACAAGCATGGAGAGTGAAAAGCTCCTGTTTACCGCAGCCGGAATCATTAAAACCGCAGACGGTAGAGAGATTGACTTTGACACCCAAATGTTTGTAAGCCGGGAGTTGGCAAGCCTAAGCAACATTTCGACCGAAGCCGGTCAACTCATCGACCCGCTGGTAATCAACTTTAACGGTCCGGCCGCGGGTATTACCGAGACTAAATTCCGCTTTGACCTCGATGTTGACGGGACGGAGGAAATGATCCCCTTTGTGAGCGACGGTAGTGGGCTGTTGGCGCTGGATCTCAATGAGGATCAGAAGATAAACGACGGAACCGAGCTTTTCGGAGCTGTCACCGGAAACGGTTTTGAAGAGCTTTCCCAATATGACCAGGACGGTAACGGTTGGATTGATGAGAGCGATCAGATTTTCAACCGTCTCCAGATCTGGACTAAGGACGCTGAGGGGCAGGACACCCTCTTTGCCCTGGGACAGAAAGGAGTTGGTGCCATCTATCTCGGCAATATTGATGCCCAATTTGGGGTTAGAAATCAGGAAAACCAATTGGTGGCTCAGTATCAAAAAGCTGGGATATTTGTGAGAGAAGACGGCACTGTAGGAACAGTGCAACAGGTTGATTTCGTAGCCTGAGATCTAGAGCGGAGCCGAATGAGGGTTTTAAATATCCAGCCTTAAAACGCAAGCCGTTATAAGGCTTTACGGCTAAAATCAACTTGTTGGGGGAATGTCTTACATGGATGTAGGTATTACTCATGGAAGGGGCGATTTTTATGAAAATAGCCGGTTCAACCATTGAAATGAACAGTCAGCATGCTCTGGTTAAGGAGCATTACAAACAAGAATCGGTACGTTACTGGAACGACGAAGCCGCCAAGGGCGGAACCAAAGATCAGATTAGAGAAGCGATCATCGACCAATTACAAATCTCCGATCAAGCCAAGGAAGCTTTAAAACAAGGAAATGCCAGAACGATTAAACAGTTGACCACCAGTGAACCAATCGAGTTGGAATTTAGCGACGAAGAAGACCAAAAGCTGAATCTTTTGGAAAAAATGTTAAGCGTGCTGTTGGGAAAAGAGGTTAAAATTAGAATACCGCGCCGAATTCAACTTGATGAGAATCAACAACCGGTATTGGTAGTGTCGGGGAATAACCCGGCAGCTCCCGAAGCCCAAGTGAGACTAGGCTGGGGGTTTGCTTACGACTACCATGAAACTTACCGCGAGTCGGAAAAAATGTCTTTTGAAACCAAGGGAGTGGTTAAAACCGCTGACGGCCGGGTGATTGATTTTCAAATCAATCTCAATATGACCCGGGAGTTTTACCGGCAAAGCAATATCCAAATCAGGGAAGGCGATGCCCAACTCTGCGACCCGTTGGTTATCAATTTTGAAGGGATTCCCTCAGGCCTTACCAATATCAAATACAGTTTTGACTTGGATTGTGACGGCGCCGAAGACCAAATTTCCTTCACCAATCCCGGCAGCGGTTTTTTGGCGCTTGATAAGAATAATGACGGTAAGATAAATGACGGTTCCGAGCTGTTTGGTCCGGAGACCGGAAAGGGCTTTGAAGAGTTGGCCAAGTACGATGAGGATCAAAATGGCTGGATCGATGAGAATGACGCTGTTTTTGACCGGCTCCGGATTTGGACCAAGGATCAGAACGGAAAGGATGTCCTGTTCGCTTTGGGCCAAAAGGGAGTAGGTGCGATTTACCTGGGGAATGTCGCCGCGGAATTCGGGCTGAAGAATAATCAAAATGAACTTTTGGGGCAAGCCCAAACTGCCGGTATTTTCTTGCGGGAGGACGGTACGCCCGGGATCGTGCAGCAGATAGATTTGGTGGTTTGAATACAGTAGTTGGGAAAATACCTAATATTGTATTTGTAATAAAAAGAGGCGAAAGCCTCTTTTTTGACCCTTAAGACCACCAACAAGGGTTTTTGCAATATTAAACTAGAATTTATGATAGGCATGGGTTATCATTATAGCGACAGTATAATCTTGGTAAAAGCTACTAAACTAGTTCTGAAAGGAATGGATTAAGAATATGGCTCCAGTGAATAAGCAAGTGATTATCATAGGCGGAGGCGCTTCCGGGATGATGGCGGCCATTTCCGCGAGAAGGCAGGGCGCCGAGATTACAATTTTGGAGAGAAACCCCCGCATCGGGAAGAAAATATTGGCCACCGGTAACGGACGTTGTAACTTCACCAATATCAACGCCGACATTACCTGTTATCAGGGGAGTAACCCCCAATTCGCCGCCGGCGCTTTGTCACAATTTGGAGTCAAGGATACTCTCGCTTTCTTTGAAAAAATCGGGATAACACCTAAAATTGAGGATTTTGGGAAGGTCTTTCCCATGTCCGATCAAGCCTCGAGTATTTTGGACGTGCTGATGTACGAACTAAAAGAGACCGGGGTTAATATTGTCTGTAACGCCTTTGTCAAAAGTATCATCAAAAAGAATGCCGGATTTGCGATTGAAACGGAAGAAGGCTCAACCTTCCATGGGGATAGCGTTATTATCGCTGCCGGAGGAAGAGCGATGCCGTCCAGCGGTTCGGATGGGAACGGTTTTCAACTAGCTAAAATGTTAGGACACACCATTACTGATATCTTCCCCGGTTTGGTCCAGTTGAAACTGGAAGGAGGGTTTTTCAAGCAAATCCAGGGCGTCAAGTTTGTCGGGACTGCCGCGATCCTCCGGAATGATAAACCTGTGGCCCAAGACAGGGGAGATATTCTTTTTGGCGATTATGGGGTCTCCGGCCCGCCAATCTTTCAAATCAGCAGAAAAGTGGGGGAGCTTTTACGCGAGGAACAAGAGCCTATCCTCAAATTGACCATTATGGACATGTTTTCTCAAGC
>JBLNDC010000594.1:0-3377 GCA_050261255.1 Bacteroidota bacterium | reverse complement strand
AGTACAACCCACCCGGTTTTCATTATCCTTAATCTCTTTGGGAATTCCAATGATCATGGTCCGCCCCCCTAAACAGTATCCCTTGCTTCTAATTTAAAGTCTATCACGTTTTACAGATTATTCAAATCGGGCTATGTTTCATCAAGGTTGATCTTGAATGCCGTAAACATCCAACCTCTAGTGAAATCTGGTAAGGGGCTTATATCACTGACATATGCTTTTTATCATTGCCTCTGGAAATTTAATGAATGGTTTTTCAAAAAACCCTTAACCTCATCTAAAGTCGGCATCGCGTTTTGTGCACCTTTGGCCAACGTGGATAATGCCCCTACAGCGTTGGCAAATCTTACGCTTTCTTTTAAACTGTAGCCTTGCGCCAAAGATACCGCCAAACCGGCATTAAAGGAATCACCTGCACCTGTAGTATCGACCGGTCTTACCGGAAAACCGGGTATATGAATAAATTCATTTCTGTTAATAATATACGCGCCTTTTTCCCCGGCTTTAATCACTACAGTTCCAACACCCTTTTGAATAAGGGTGGCTGCCGACCTTCTGAGATCTGTTTCGATTTTACTCTCTTTACCAGTTATTATCAAAATTTCAGTCTCATTGGGTGTAATATAATCAATATATTGATATATTTCATCCGGTAGGATTATGGCGGGGGCAGGATCCAAGATAATCGTTTTCCCGGATTCTTTTAACTTCTGTATCGTATAAATCACTGTATCTAATGGAATTTCAAGTTGGAAAAGAAAAATTTCACTTTCAAGCATAAAGTTTAGTTTTTTATCGATAAATCGGGTATCTACAGTATTGTTTGCACCTGGTATGACTAATATGTGGTTTTCTCCCTTTCCATCCACTTCAATTACGGCAATTCCTGATGAGATGGACGGATCGGTATCAACCCCATCACAGTTAACGCCATTTTGCTTGAGATTGATTAAATCTTGTTTACCATACAAATCATCTCCAACCTTTCCGATCATCCGGACATCCGCCTGTAGCCGCCCGGCCGCCACGGCTTGATTCGCCCCTTTTCCGCCGGGATAGGTTCCAAATTCCTTACCAAGCAGGGTCTCTCCAGGTTTGGGGAAACGCTCGGCACTTGCTACTAAATCCGTATTTAAACTCCCGACTACGCATATTTTTCTCATAGCGCGTCATCTCCTTAATTCATTCAGGACCCATAATATAAACCAGACTTGGAAATAAACTTTGTATTTATAATAAATAGGGCCTAGACTAAATTGTCTAAGTCCTATTATACTATAAAGAAAATTTTGGGTTATAAAAAAAGCCCAATCTGTCTTAGTCTCTTATATCTCTATTTGGTAACAAGTTTTAAACCGACTGGGATCGCTTTGGGTACTTTTTGTCCCTTAAGAATTTTGTCGGCGTTTTCAACACCAAGAGAACCCATTAATTCTGGCTGTTGAGCTACAGTGGCAGCCATCTTTCCGTCTTTGACGGCCTTTACAGCATCATCGATAGCGTCGAAACCGACAACAATAATACCGGTACGTTTTGCGGCTTCAATTGCCCGAATCGCTCCCAACGCCATTTCATCATTATGTGCGAACACAGCCTGAATCTCAGGTTGAGCTTGTAAAATATTTTCCATTACGGCTAAACCTTTTTGACGGTCAAAATCCGCCCCCTGTTGAGCAATAATCTTAATTCCAGGATAGGCGGCAACCCCGTCGTTAAAACCTTGACCACGATCTCTGGCGGCGGAGGTTCCGGGAATACCTTGCAACTCCACTACATTACCTTTGCCGTTAAGCTGTTTGGCGATAAATTCCGCGGCCATTTTACCGCCGGCTACATTATCTGAGGCAATGTGGGTTACAACAGTACCGCCATTGGAAGCTCTATCAATTGTAATCACCGGGATTTTTTTTGCATTGGCCGTCTTAACCGCGTTCACAACTGCGCCACTGTCGGTCGGATTAATTAATAGAACACTGATTTTTTGTTGAACTAAATCTTCAACATTTGACAATTCTTTGGCGGAATCATTTTGAGAATCCAGAATGATAATTTGATATCCCAGTTCTTTGGCTTTCTTTTCGGCACCGTCTTTCAAAGTTACAAAGAATGGATTATTTAAAGTTGAAATGACCAGACCGATGGTTTTACCTTTTGCAAATGTAAAACTAAAGGATAACGACAGAACAAGACAGGCAATCATCAATAAGATCAAAACTTTTTTCAGATTCATTGAAGGATCCTCCTTTTTTTGTTTACTCGATTGACGGAATACTTAATCGGCACTTGAACCAATCATCGCATCACCTCCGAACGATATTCGTTTTAATTATCCTTTCTATCAACTAATATTGCGATTAAAATGACCGCGCCTTTAGCGATTAGTTGATAAAAAGGCGTAACATTTAAAAGATTTAGGCCGTTGTTTAACACTCCGATAATCAACGCTCCAATTAACGTTCCGATTACGCCGCCTTGCCCTCCGGAAAGACTTGTGCCACCTAATACTACTGCGGCAATGGCATCCAGCTCCGCCCCCTGACCTGCGGTTGGTTGCGCCGAATTTAAACGTGAAGCGATAATGATGCCGCTCAACGCCGCCAATAAACCGGAAATGGTGTAGGCTATGGTCTTTACATAGTCGGTATTGATCCCGGATAATCTGGCAGCTTCTTCATTACCCCCGAGCGCATAGAAGTAGCGTCCGATTTTACACTGAGATAATATGTAATACCCTAATCCAAAGACGATAAAAGTAATGATGACCGGAACCGGAAAAATACCGATGAAACCTCCCCCCACGTAATAAAATGCATCACCCAATCCGGTAATGGGCTGACCATTTGTGTAAACTAACGTGGCTCCCCTGAGAATCGTCATCATAGCCAAGGTGGATATGAAGGGAGGCACTTTACCCATTGTAATCAAAAAGCCGTTTACTGTCCCTAAGAAAGCCCCGATAACCAATCCGGCAGCAACCGCGAAATAGACATTTACCCCACCGGCCAGCATTCCGGCGGTGATGGCGGCTGCAAAGGCAAAAATAGATCCAACCGAGAGATCGATTCCTGCTGTCAAGATTACAAATGTCATTCCAACTGCCATAATTGCATTCAAGGATGTTTGCCTTAAAATATTGGTAAAGTTGGATAAAGTCAGGAATCTAGGAGTTAAAATTGTTAAGACGATGGCCAATCCGATCAACCCGATCAAAGATCTCAACTTATACAAAACTTGTTTATTCAGCATTTTCATCATTCTCCTTAGCGCATTCCAACGGCGTTTTGCATAATCTTCTCTTGGGTTGCCTCATAATTGGTATATTCAACGGTTACACTTCCTTCATGAATAAGCAATATCCGTTCGCTAATCACCATAAA
>JBLNDC010000593.1:0-2736 GCA_050261255.1 Bacteroidota bacterium | reverse complement strand
ACCACAGAAAGCGGTCCTGAAGGTGGCACCGGTCGCCAGCAGCCTTGCCAATACCCCGTTGTTGGCCAATTGAATATAAATCGGCTGACTAGCTGGATAGACGCTTAACGAGAATTCCCCTTGTCCGATTGAACGCCCATTGAGAATTTCCGATAGATCACAAATATTCTCAAAGGTGCCCCCGGCGCATCCGGCAACCACTCCTTGATCGACCTTCAGGCGGCCGTTAACGACTTTATTGCTTAGTTCCAAGCGAAGTTTTGGGTTGTCTAATTGTTTCTGTCCTTCAGCTTCAACATATTTGAGGATTTCTACAGCATTGCGGTTAAGCTCCTCAATGGTATAAGCATTACTGGGATGGAACGGCAAAGCGATCATCGGTTCAACCTTACCGAGATCTATCTTAACCAACCCATCGTAGTAGGCAATTTCTCCCGGTTGTAATTGCTGATAGTCGGATAAGCGATTATGAATCCGGTAATACTCCCGAACCGATTCATCAGTGCACCAAATCGAACTTAAACAGGTAGTTTCAGTGGTCATCACATCGATACCGTTCCTAAAGTCCACCGACAGATTATCAATCCCCGGCCCTACAAATTCTAAAACTTTATTCTTTACAAACCCGTTTTTAAAAACGGCTTTAATCAAAGCCAAAGCCACATCCTGAGGGCCGACTCCCGGAAGGGGTTTCCCTTCCAAATAAACGGCGATTACTTCCGGATAGGATAAATCATAGGTCCTTTTCAAAAGTTGTTTCACAAGTTCCGGACCGCCTTCGCCAACGCCCATAGTGCCCAAAGCCCCATAGCGTGTATGGCTGTCGGAACCCAGAATCATCTTACCGCAACCGGAGAGCATTTCCCTCATATATTGATGGATCACCGCTTGATGAGCCGGTACATAGATACCGCCGTATTTTTGGGCTGCCGATAATCCGAATACATGGTCGTCTTCATTGATAGTCCCTCCTACCGCGCACAGACTGTTATGGCAGTTGGTCAGGACATATGGAACGGGAAATTCAGTCAAGCCACTGGCCCTGGCGGTTTGGATAATCCCCACATAGGTAATATCATGAGAGGCCAAGGCGTCAAACCGGATTTGCAAATTATGCCAATCTCCGGTTTGGTTATGGGCGGTCAAGATTCGAAAAGCGATTGTACCGGCCCGGGCTTGATCGCGATCAATGCTATTAACCGATAGCGGAGACAGACCGGCCTGCGCCAATTGTCCATTGAGCAACGCAAGCGTCGCCTCCCCGGCGTCTTCTTGAATTACCTTACCTTTTCCAAGATATACTCCTTTTTTCAATAACTCTACCACGTAATAATCCCCCATTTACTGAATGTATAGCTACTACCGGGTTCACTGGGCAAAAAGAGTGCTGATTGAATAGAACTATCATTATCGCGAAAATAACAAGGACCATTGTATCCAGTTTGTGGATTACAACTTATTCATAAATGAAAACAATAATCTTTCCATTTTATATACCATTTATCATTAAAACATTCCTTATTAATAGTGTCAAGGCAATGGCACAAAATGTTTAAAATAAATCTTGATACCTTAAATTTTAATTTCTTAACAGCAAATCTTCTCCAAGATATGAAGGTCTTGAACTATCTATCTATCCTTCAAATCTTGATACTATTTAATTTACCAGAATAGTTACAATCTACGCCGAAACAACTTTCAAAGTTTTACGTTTATTTTATATGGTATAAATCAGTATAATATCAAGATGTTTAGAGGATAATTCGATGTTAAAAAAATCGTCCTTTACCATAGTAATCATTATTATTAATCTCTGCCTTGGTTTTGGCTTGATTAAAGCCTTTCCAAAGCTGTATAACAGCTCAAAACCAATAAATGTTAAGGTCATTACGGAACTTCCTTCGGAAATCGAAAGAACCAACCCAGTCCCCGAAGTTCGAAATTGGACTCGCGACGGTCGCACATTCTACTATTTCAACTGGGGCTTTAAGCCTACTTCCGGATATAGCTTGAGTTTACTTAAAGTTAAAGGCAATACATTAACCATTCAAGCATCTTCCCCCGGTCAAGGCAGCATTAACGCCCAAGTTATAACTTACCCTTATTTATTGCTATCATTGCCAAAAGGAGACTATCGCTTCGAGGTGGTTGATGACCAAAACCGGCCGCTTCAAAATATCTTCCAGCCTAAAAACCCGCCTCTTGAATTGACAATTTTTGTCCCTTCCGATTCCGGGCTAATTACCAAGCGGAAGGTATTGCGTGATTCATACCTGAACAATGAAGGTAAATTAGTTCCTCAGATAGCTCTGGAGGCGTTGTTTTCCCAAGACGAATTTACGGATTATCTGGCACATGACGTAGTATTCGATGGGATCTCCGTTTCTGCTTCACGCAAAGAATGTTTTGTTTTACTCAGCCACAGTTATCAAACTTTATCTCAATCCGAGAAAAAACTATTAAATCAACTAATTACCAGGACTCTTCAAGCAATTGCCGGAACAAACTTTGAGAAAATCCAAATTATCACCAACCCCTTGCATTAATCGGACCGAATTCTGTTAATCCGGGCAGTCCGGCGCTGCCTAAAAATGATCCGCCGGTTCCTACTGTCGCCATAATCGATTAAAATCGGATTCGAATCGTTCATTCCATAACCGGTGTGAAAATCAATTGCCTTGATCGATAGTTTAATCCTATCTAGAAAATACATCTTCGAGTTTTGAACATGACAAA
>JBLNDC010000592.1:0-2681 GCA_050261255.1 Bacteroidota bacterium | reverse complement strand
AGAGGGGATCTTTCGCCGGGCAGTTCGGGCTTTGTTCAAAGCCAGGCGGGAGGATGGACGGCCTTTCGGACGGATGATGGGAGACGCTGTTAAGGAGTCGATGGCTACTCTCTTGATGATCGGCGGATTTATCATGCTATTCTCCGTATTAGTAAGGATGGCTGCTGTTTTTGGATTCTTAAATTTGGTTACACCGGTAATCGGGAATGTATTAAAGATTTTTAACATTAATCCCGATTTAGCCCGGGCAGTTTTCAACGGGATTTTAGAGATCGATCTGGGTACAATGGAGGCGAGTCGAATAGCAGCCCCTTTACTTGATAAAGCTGTTGTCGCCAGTTGGGTAATCGCTTGGAGTGGGCTGAGTGTTCATGGACAGGTGGCAAGTGTAATCCATGATACGGACATTAGAATGGGCCCTTACATAATCGCCCGGATCTTACATGGTACTTTTGCGGCGTTTTATACTTGGTTGCTATTAGGACCTTTGGCGCCGGCGTTAGCCCCAGTGGCTCGCTTGGCGGTTCCAGTCGGGGGTAAATTTAACCCCATCGACCGGATCGTTTTGTCCGGGAAACAACAATTGATGATTTTGGGTATACTATTGATTGCTTCATGTTTAATTCAGTTATCAAAGAAGTATACCTTGGTACAAACCAAAGCGGAAAAAAATTTTAACAGCTTAAGAGTAAAGGGAAAAATTTAATAGGATAGAAATATATTTTATAAATTAAATGCGACATAATTCAATATTTTCTAAAAGGGGTATCTAGGATGAATGATCAATTTATCACTACCGCACTAGACGGGTTTAAATTGCGATTTGCCACCGAAGCGGACATTCCTTTAATCTTATATTTCATTAAGGAACTGGCCGCTTATGAAGTATTGCTGGATGAAGTGTCCGCTACCGAGGAAGTGCTTTATGAGTCACTATTTCAGCGCAAAATGGCGGAAGTAGTCATCGGCGAGTATCAGGACAAGCCGGTGAGTTTCGCATTGTTCTTTCATAACTTTTCAACCTTTTTAGGAAAACCCGGAATTTACCTGGAAGACCTGTATGTTAAACCGGAGATGCGGGGCAAAGGGATTGGCCAAATCATGCTCGCCTTTTTAGCCAAACTGACCTTAGAAAGGAATTGCGGTCGTTTGGAATGGTGGTGCCTGGACTGGAACGAACCTTCGGTGAATTTTTATAAACAAATGGGAGCCGTCCCGATGGATGAGTGGACGGTTTATCGGTTGGCGGACCAGGCATTGGAGGATTTGGCAAACAGGTTTTAACTTCAATTATTTTTGTTACTAACTTTATATTTAACTCCAATTATCTTGGCTCCATCAATGCTCTCGAAGAACTGTTGATATTATGTAAAACCGTCTGCAATGGATAGCATCTCGATAATCATTGGAGAGTTAAGTTGTAAATAAAAATTTTTCCATCAAATATTTGACTAAATTAGTACTATATAGTATTATTTTATATAGAACATTTTGGAGTTTAATAATATGAAGCAGTTAAGACAGGGTGGATTTCTTATTTCAAAAATCCATCAACTTTCGGGACGGATTTTTTCTAAAAAGCTTAAAGACTATGATGTCGATCTAAACCCGGCCCAAGGAAGGATTCTCTTTGTGCTTTGGCAGAAAGACGCTATTTCCATCAATGAGTTGGCACAGAAGACAGCCCTTAGTAAGTCCACCTTAACAAGTATGTTAGACCGGTTGGAGAGCGTCGGGTATTTAAAAAGAGTCCCATCCCCGGAAGATCGCCGTCAAATTTTAATTAAACTCACTCCCAAAAATGAAACGGTCCAAGCGATTCATCACAAAGTCTCGGAAGAAATGACGGAATTGTTTTACCGAGGATTTGGACCGGAAGAAATCGATCGATTTGAGAGTTATCTAACCAGAATTTATCAAAACCTTGAAACCGTTGAAAGTAACAAAATCAACCCGGAGGATTCCGATGAACCAGAATCAATTTAGAGGGTTTTCTCCTGAGGCTTTACAATTTTTAAGAGATATCAAGTTACATAACAGTAAAACTTGGTATGAGGAGCAAAAACCAAATTATCGCCGTTTACTGCTAATCCCATTCCAAAACCTGGTCAGTGATTTAAGCGGATTCATGCTGAATATTGATCCCTACTTCATTACCACTCCCGCAGTTGACAAGACTATCTCCCGGATTTACCGCGATACCCGGTTCTCCAAAGATAAATCACTTTACCGGGATTCGATGTGGCTGACTTTTAAACGGGCAACAACGGACTGGAAGGAGGCTCCGGCATATTTTTTTGAAATTACTCCCCAAACTTACCGTTATGGAATGGGTTTTTACAATGCCCCCAAAACGTACATGGACAAGTTCCGGGAGAGGATTGCGGCTAGACCGGATGAATTTTTAAAGGTGGTTTCTTTTTTAGATACAAGTAAATTAATTACGCTCAAAGGAGAACGGTATCAAAAGGATCGGGGCGGCGATCAACCAGAGAAAGTCCGGGATTGGTTTCAGTATAAAAGTTTTTATTTAACTAGTGAACACATGATTGATCGAGTTTTGTTCAGAGGAGAATTGGTCCAGGAGTTAAAAACGGGCTTTGGAGCAATGACTCCGTTATATAAATACCTTTGGGAACTCCTTTAAAGGTTTTTGAAGCGGTTTATTTAAACTTTAATAG
>JBLNDC010000591.1:0-2953 GCA_050261255.1 Bacteroidota bacterium | reverse complement strand
TAAATTGAAGAGTTTTACGAATACTTTCCCATTCTAGACATTTAGATGGAAAGGGAAAATTGTTATATTCATTTCAATTTATCCATCAAGAAAAATTTGGCGCAATATTACAGGTTTGTTTAAAAATAATTGCGACCTATTCGGCCTTTGGAAAGGAGCAGTTAACCTTGAAGAAAGAGCAGTTTCAACGAATAGCCCGTTTATTTTGCCAAGCAGTCCTCTTTCGGGTCTTAAAACCAGCCCTTGATGAATTGGCTAAACAAGACTTGACCCAGGTTCAACTCTCCTGTATCCGTTTTGTTCACCAACACCCGGAACCTTCGGTTGGAATGATCGCCGATGGTTTGGGAGTAAGCGACGCCGCAGCGGCAAAGCTAATCGACAGGTTAGTCAAGAAAAATTTTCTCACCCGAGAAGAAGACCCTCAAGACCGTCGGGTACTCAAGATCAAACTCACTCCGGAAGGATTAAAATTGCTCGAAAGCGTTTGTTCTTTGGAAGCTGAATTTTTCGCTTCAATTTTAAAACGAATGCCATCGGAAAGTTTAACCGCATTGGAACATGGTATCGTGGATTTCTTAAAAGCCGTCTTGGAAAAACCGGAACAAGTAGACGAAATCTGCTTAAAATGCGGCTGGAGCCATGATTTGGATTGCCCTGGGAACCTGCGTTACCGTGAATTAACTGGCCATGATAAGGAGAAAGTCTAAAATTTTTTAGGATATTAATCAACATTATTAAATTTAAACAATACTTATTATTGGAAATGGTTCTTAATTTAATATCCTAAGAATTTAATAAAGTAGAAGGAGGAATGATTTATGAGTTTGAAAGGAACCAGAACTGAAAAAAACATTTTGACGGCCTTTGCCGGAGAGTCCCAAGCGCGAAACAGGTATACCTATTACGCCAGTAAGGCCAAAGCGGAAGGTTTCGTCCAAATCGCCGAAATCTTTGAAGAAACCGCTAATCAGGAAAAAGAACATGCTAAACGCCTTTTTAAATTGCTTGAGGGCGGCGAGGTCGAAATTCAAGCCTCGTTCCCGGCCGGGGTGGTTGGAACCACCGCCGAAAATTTGAAAGCGGCGGCTGACGGAGAGAACTACGAATGGATCACTATGTATCCCGAGTTTGCGAAAGTCGCTCGGGAAGAAGGGTTTGAAAGTATTGCCAAGGTATTCGAGGCCATCGCGGTTGCCGAGAAACAACATGAAAAACGTTACCTGGCTTTAAAATCCAACGTGGAATCAGGCAAGGTATTTAAAAGGGAAGAAACAGTAGTATGGCGTTGCCGAAATTGCGGCTACCTGCATGAAGGCTCCGAGGCCCCGGATACTTGCCCGGCTTGCGCCCATCCCCGCGCTCATTTTGAATTGTTGGGAGAAAATTGGTAACTTTTTAAATGTTTAATAAAGGAGGTTACAATATGGCAAAAAAACTTGAAATCTATAAGTGTGAAGTTTGTGGAAATATCGTTGAAGTCCTGCATGAAGGCGGCGGCCAGTTGGTATGCTGTGATCAACCAATGACCTTGGTTACGGAAAATACCGTTGATGCGGCCAAAGAAAAGCATGTGCCGGTGATTGAAAAGATTGACGGAGGCTACCGGGTTAAAGTCGGGAGCGTCACTCACCCGATGGAAGAAAAGCATTATATTGAATGGATTGAATTAATCGCCGACGGTAAAGCCTATCGGGAATTTCTGAAGCCGGGCGTGGCTCCGGAAGCTGTTTTCAAGGTGGAAGCCAGTCAAGTTACGGCTAGGGAATACTGTAACCTGCATGGTTTATGGAAATCATAAATACCAGCGACGGATAATGAGTGGACCGCTGTAAACCAGCGGTTTTTTCATTTTAGGCGGTTTTCAATTTCAAAATTTCTCAAGCTATGCTTAAGAAAGGTTGGTTGAATTATCTGTTTATAAACTTAAAAAACCAAAATGATTATCTCCCGCGGAGGCGCAGAATTTTAAAAACAATTGTTATGGATGAGGCCAGAATTAATTAAAAATCAAATTGATAATTAACCCTGATAAATTAGGACTTATCTTTTCTCTGCGCGAGAAAAAATAAGCATATTTAGATTAACCATTATTAATAATAGAGCCTCTTACTAAAGGTAATGATGAAACTCGCTCATTTGATTATAATGTAGTAATAAGGAAACCATTGCCAAAAAGGGATTAAAACAGTTTTAGCGAAACTTACCAGAGTTAAAGAAAGGAGATTTTGGTTATACATGAAAATTTTAACCCGATTAGAGTCGGCCTTTCTATTGTTCTGCCTACTAGTATCACTGATTATACCTGCTCTGGCTGCGGATGGCGAAGTCGCTGCCCTTTTCCCAGTCAATGGCGTAATCCTGGGAAAAACAACTCTGGATGAACTGTTATCGACCGAAGGGACCTTAAAGGAGTATGGCGTTACAGCGAACGGTTTCTTTAAAATGGGCTCCATAGATTTTGGTTACGAAGCATATACAATAACTACGCTAGAAATTGATAACGATGAACCGTTACCGGATGCTTGGAAGGATGCCGGTTTTGAATGGCGCTTATCTTACCAGTCATGGGTCAACCTTTTGGAAAAATTAGATTATTCAATCCGGATTACCCAAGTTCCAACCTTACAAATGAAAGCAGGTCATCCGGTTATGGAATCCCAGTTTGAAGCCTTTCGTCCCTCGGCATTTCCAACGGTTTTTACTTTTTATTTTACTGAGAACCAAGGAACCGGGGTTCGCTCCGCAAATACACTTTATAAGATTTCAGCCCGATATATCCGTGATTTTCAAGGATTCCCCATTGAAGGACAATTTAGCAACGGGGAAAAGGTGAACCTGGATGAAAGAAAACGGAAAGCCTTGGCCTTATCCGGAATTGCCGCGGCACTCGGTGGTTTAAACCATGAGACGCTGGAATTGGCGAAGATCAATCAGACCAGTATTGAATATT
>JBLNDC010000590.1:0-4019 GCA_050261255.1 Bacteroidota bacterium | reverse complement strand
CAGACCTTTTTAACGTCTCAAAATTGATTCTAAGACGTTTTAAGATGGTGGGTAGAAAAAAAGTTAAATTAGAATGAAAACCCGGCCATGTTTCAGGCGGGGTTTAAAAGGTCTTAATAGTTGATTTAAATGGGTTTTAAACGATTTTGAAATCAGCTTAGCCATTGGACGCTCCCGGCTGGGAAGCCTGTTTTTTTAAGATGACCTTCAATCCTTCAATGACTTTGGAGGCCTGCTCCTTGGTCAGCCAGCGGGTATGTTCGACCTTGGCGTATTTACGAAGGAACCCCCGGATGTTCTGCGGGTCTTTCCAGCCTAATTGTTGGGTTAACTGATTAATCTTCCATAACTGCCGGTTGGTTGCCATGCCTGGCCGGTCCTCTTTATGTTGCTCCAGCCAGTCGATTACTTTGATGGCCTCTTCCTTGGTCATTTCCGGGATATGTTCCTTCCCGGTCTGATCCCATATCAAATCATGAAGGAGTTTACTGTCGAGGCCTAATTCCTTGGAGACCGCCCATAGTTTCTTTACCTGGGCTTGGGTGATTTCCGCCATCTCGATTCGCTCCTTTCAGGATTAGTTTTCAAGTATCAGATATTGGGTCGCTTCTCGAAGTACGTCCTTATTAATCTCTCCTCCGGTGACATCGATAACTTTCAAGGCCATGCGTAACGCTTTTATAAAAGTCCGGGTCGCGCCGTGACTTGGGTCTAAGGCGATACGGACAAGCTCTTTTTTGGCCGCTTCGGTAACGTTATAGTTTGATAAGATCTCGACGGCTTCATCTTCGGACATAGTGCCTACTTTCAGATAATATGAAACCCGGCTATATAATTGGGCTAGGTTTTCTTTATTGTTGGGGCCTTTAACGAATAATGATTTCAGTTTAAAGGTGCCACAGAGAATCATTCCAACGTTTGCTTCATCGTAGATTTCCCGAAGAATTTCCCCTTTTCGGACGGTATTAGTGATTAGATTTTCAGCTTCATCAATAACTAGGGTTTTCGGATTTGCTTTTAAAGCCCGGATTAATTGGGCGACTCTTTGATAAACGCTGCCGTTAAGGTGAACCCTAAGCTGTAATCCGATACAATCAAGAAAGTCTTTGACTGACATTTCCTGCCGAGCAGTGATAAAAATCGCTTCATTCTTGTAACGGTTTACGAATTCCGTTAAAGCCGTGGTTTTGCCAACTCCGGGGTTTCCGACGATTACGCCAAGTTCTTTTTCCTCACGGCAAAGAAGGCAGATGCTGACCATTCTTTTGAACTCGCTAAGGCTGACGACTTCGGAGAGAATATCCCCGAATTTTGAAGAAACTTCTTTCTTCTCGGTCGATGTAGCTTCGAGTTCCGGAATTACATTTGCAAGTTTCGTTTTGGTGAGTTCGGAGCTTTTCCCAGTCTCGATAAAGTCATAGACGCTCCCATAGGATAGACCGGATTTTTCGGCGATTGTTTGGATGGAATGCTGTTTGCTTTCCACCATTTGTTGAAGCTTTTCATGTAAAGAAGCGGCTTCAACCATGCCCATTTTGGCTTGTATTCCCATTAGTTTTACCTCCGTATCATTTATTGACCTATTTACTGTCTTTCGGTGTTCCCCCCGAATTACAGGGCTTTTCTTTTTCTTTGATTATTTAGGTTGAGTATTATCTGGCATTAAGCGAAGTTTGACTCCATTAATTTCAAAACACAATCCATCTTTGCATTGCAATCCAAATTCAAAACCTGTAGAAAATGCCCAATCTTGCAACTTTACTTGTGCCTCTCCAATAGCTTCATCCAGTTGTCTTGCCAACTCTTGATTCTCAATCTCTTTCAATAGATTTGAAACCTTGAAGTCTTGATTCATTTCCCTACAAGATAAACTCGATAAACCTTCAGTAATACCAGTTATAATGATTGTCTTTAGTTTGGTCATTCGACTCACCTCCGTATTTTTTAAGTACTTAAAGCTATTTAGCTAAAGCTTTTTCAGCCTTCTCAATTAAGTAGTTGTCGAACGCGCTTCGAATCTTCCCGGAGCCGGACGTGGGGACAGATGATTTATTTCTATTAATACCTTCGAATCCAGTTAACTTAATAGCTGTCGGTTCGGTAGTGGCTGCGACTTCAGAAGTATAAATTTTATGAGGTTTTTTACCCTGATTGATTTTATAACCATTTCGCCGTTCAACGAGTTCTTTATGCGCGCCTTTTTGTAAAGCGATATGTTCAGCAATCTCTTCGGAGCTAGATCGGGGCGATAGGTCTTTTCTAAGGCGAGCAGTACAGATGTACTTATTATCAGTGGTAAATACATATACTTCATCCGTGAATGCCGGATCGTAACGGATGATTACTTTAGTACGAACATAAGCGGCCAGTTCTTTAATGTTTTGGTAGTATCGGTTTTCCAACTGGATACCGTCAGTTTGAATAACTCTGGTGGTAACATGGGTCATAATCATAGCCAGAGCTTCGCCGGTGGGAACGGCGGCTTGATATTTCTCGGTAGTCTGGAAGACTTCCATCGGTGAGCCGCCAAGGTCTTGTTGAACGGTATGATGATATTTTTCAAGCCATTCTTGGAACCGCTTTACAATTATATCTACTGTCGGAATCCGTTGATCGTCTTTAAGTTTCTTTAAAGTGGCCTGCCAGTCGGTGGGCCGGTCACTCGGCTTTGATCCCAACCAGGTTTCTTGGTGTTTACAGAAACCTTCAGAGACTGTTCGGAAAAACCGTTCGATACTACCTTTCGACCAAGGGGAACGCTTTTTAGCGCGACGAACATTTTGAATACCGATCGCCTTATATACTCCATCGCAGGTAGCCAAGTACTCTTCGACGGTTTCAAAGACAGTCTCTTTTCCGGAAAGAAAGTTACTCCGCTCCGGACGCCCATTGTCTTCATATAGCTCATAGACCATATTACCGTGGACTTTAACGATTTGGCGCAGGGTCTCGGCGATGGTCGCGGAGCTTTGTTCGCGGCATAATACCCAACCAAGGATTACGTTGGAGCGGAAGTCGATGATGGCGGTAAGCCAGATCCGGCCAATGGAGCCGTCCGGGTAACGAACCAGTAAATCGAGTTTTTGATGGTCCAGTACGCCTCTATAGAAGAGGGGGATTCCTTCCCGCGACAGTCGGGCCTTGGGCATTATTTTCTTTTGCCATTCTTCCTTACCATATCGGAAACGGACAATTTCGGCGGGCGGTATCGTTTGGATTACCCGATCTACAGTTGCGTAACTTCCAATTTTAATACCACTCTGAACGGCTTCTTGACATTTATCTTTAAAATCGCACTCCTGACAGAAGTCCGATCCAAATTCCTCAGTCGCTTGTCTTAGAGCTTCTTTATAAACATCCATTTTTGAAGGTTTATATTCGGTTAAATAGAGATCTTTTACAAGGTTCTCCCCAGCTTGACAGATACTGCGCCGGGTTCCTTTGTCGAAACGTTTTTTATGTAACAGGCTTTGGAAGCCTCCTTCGATATACTCTCTGACTATTTTCATGAGATACTTTTCATTTTTAAGTCCTAGCTTTTCAGTCCATTTGTCGTATAACAGTCCCAGTTTCTTTTTGGGAAACGGCTCTTGCCGGGTTACGATAATTTCCTTGCAAGCTTGTTCTCGCATTAAGGCTTTCTGAAATTCTTCAATTCCGTACTCTTCGATGTATTGCTTGACATCAAAGGGAAAGATCTGGCTAGGCAATAATTGGCTTATTTCCTGATTCAATACCGCTTTTTGTTCCTCTGGGTTAAGCGAGGAGAAGAGAACCAATTTTTGAAAGCCGTTGTTTCCACCGCGTGAGCTTTTTACTTCAATGGCTTTGTATTGACCTTGGTCTATTCTGAAGCGGATCATTCGCTCTGTTACATTAAGTATTTGGGCTAGGACATTCACGGGAATTTGATAGCTTTCCAAAACTGGTTCACCTCCTCTATTAAAGTGCTTTGTTAAAAGGTCTTTGTTTATCATAAGAACAGATACCAGCGGAGCAATTGCCCCAGGAGCATCAGT